>CAZXJU010000194.1:0-4121 GCA_964641035.1 uncultured Halobacteriales archaeon
CCCGGAACCGTCCGGAGACCATGAAATCCCCCTCGTGGGCGTCCATTGGGGCCCCAACTCGGTGGAAGCCGGCGCAGGCACCGGGCCCGGCGCGTACGGAAACAATGAGGGCGTGCAGGGTGACGTGACCGTCCCAGACGAATTCACGACGACGTTCTCCATCGACGAGGCCGGCACCTACTACTTGCGGGCGCACGCGATCGCCGACGGCGGCACGAACTATTGGAGCAGCGCCGAGATCACGATCGACGTCCAGGCCAATGGAGGCAGCGGGTCGCAGGCGACGACGCACACGGTCCAGATCGGGACGCAGACGTCGTGCAGCATCGCAAACTTCGCCCCGTCGTCGATCACGATCAGCGTCGGCGACTCCGTCCAATGGGAGAACGTCGATTCGTGCCCGCACACGGCGACACCGGAAGGCAAGACCGGCACCGGCAACATCGATTCCGGCGAGACGTCGGACCCCGTCCTCTTCGACCAGGCCGGCACCTTCGCGATCTCCTGCAACTACCACCCGCAGATGTCCGGTGAAGTCGTCGTCGAGGCGTAGCGAGCCTCACCGTTCTGCTACAACAACGGTCATAAACGATTCCGCCGGCTTCTCGAGTTGATGAAGCGAACCTGGATCCCAATCGTCCTGCTCCTTACGGCCGCCTTGGCCGGCTGCGCCGGCGACGACGCGGCAGACCCCGACCCCGACGCCGGGTCTCCCTTGACGACCGGAAACGAGACCGCGCCGCCCACACCGGTGGTCACGATCACCAACGCCACCGCCAGCGCCGTCGAGGGGGAGTCGATCACCGTCAACTGGACCGTCGAAACCAGCGGCAACGCCTCGTACGCCCTCAACGAGACGTTCCTTGTGTGGGCCGATTACAGCGTCGCGGAACCGGTCAACGCCTCGACCTACGGGAACCAGACCGACGCCGTCACGGGAGAGTTGGACGATGTCTTCACGCAGTCGTTCATGCCGACCGGCGTCAATGGTACGACCGTCTATCTGCGCGCTTACGCACTCGTCGAGGGGGTGGCCGCATTCTCCGCCGAGACCACGGTCGAGGTGACACCGGCGGCCCCGGATGTGACGATCCACACGGTCACGATCGGATCGCTCGGCACGGGCCCGGTCGCCGATTACGACCCACCGGTCCTGCAGATCTCCGCCGGTGAGGCGGTCGTATGGCAGAACGACGATTCCGTCGGCCACACGGCCACCGACCGCGACGGCGCCTGGGATACTGGCACGGTCGGGGGCGGCGACGCGTCCGAACCCATCCTTTTCGAGACCGCCGGCACGTACGCCTATGCGTGCGGCATCCACGCGACGATGGTCGGCGGCGTCATCGAGGTCTCGTAGAAGCGCCACCCACCCAGGCCTTGGAGTTATACGAACGTTTAACTACTTCAACGGCCCATCCGTTCGTATGGAAGCCGAGATCGACGCCGAACTCAAGACCTGGGGCAACAGCTACGGGATCCTGGTGCCGGTTGATGTTGCTCGTCGCCTTGGGCTGGAACCGGGGACTCGCGTGCACGTCACACTCGAATACGAGAAGGGGTCCAACGATCCGGACGCGTTGCCAAGCTGGGATTTCGGCGGCGACTACGACATCGACAAAATCATCGCAGAGGAACTAGAATGACGACGTTTGACACGAGCGCCTTGGTACCCCTTTTCGACGTGCGACACCCACGGCGCGAGGAGGCGCGCGCGGCGTTCCGAGCCGCCCGCACGGCGAAGCTGCACCCGTGCGTTTTGGCCGAATTGACCACCGTCGTCCGGCGGCTTGCAAAGGACCGCGGCCAAGACGGAAACAAGGAGGCTCGGAACGCGTTGCGTGCGCTTCTTGGACAGCCGCGCTGCGGCATCTCCACGCAAGCCGACTACGACAAGGCAGTCCGGCGGTACTTGTCCGATTCTGCTTTGAGCCTCACCGACGCCATCATTTCCACGATGAAGGAACCGTACGCGTTTGACGAACGGATCCTACGGGCAGCGAGCCGCAAGTAACCCAACGGCCTTCCGACGATGTCCGTTCGCCATCGTGCCATGGCCGATCAGGCACGGGCCGCTGACGCGACGACTGATGCCGATGCGGGCGCCCGGCCTGGCGTACGCCGTGCGCACCCGACCCGAGTATGTGGTAGAAGCGCAGACCCAGCGGTTAACACGCGGACGTCGCGTCGCTTGATTACGCCCGGTTTCAACCGGGCGGGGTGGAGAACAACGTGAGACTAGTTGAGAGAAGAAAAGCCCGCACGACGACCGTCATCGCCGCCGTGGTCGCCCTTGTGGTGGCCGGCGTGGCCATCCCTGCGCAGGCGGCGACGCTGCCAGGAGGCACAGACCTGTCGATCTCGTTGACGGCGCCCGCCGACGGCGCCGTCTACGCGGTCGCACCAGGCGATAGCGTGGCCGTATCGGTCGCAGGGACTGCAAGCGTCGGAGCGGTCGAACCGGAGCCGTTGACGCTCGTACTCGTCGCCGACATATCCGGCAGCACGCGCGACCCTTCGGGTTCGACTGTTTGCGGCAATGCAAACGAGCATGGACCCGCCGACCAGATCATCGATTGTGAGGTCGCCGCAGGCCAAGCCCTGTTCGCCGCAGCGGCCGACAGCGGACGGCCCGTCGATGCAGGCATCGCCGCGTTCGGAAGCGCCGGAGCGGCGCTCGACGTGAGCCCCGTCGTCGCCTACCAACGCCTGACGACGCCCGACGCAGACGACGACGGAGACACGATTCCCGACGTCGACGAAGTCCTTGCCGGGCTGCGGCCCACCGGCCAGGCGCTTCAATTCTCGGCCCGCAGCCTCGGAACCGGCACGAACCTCGGAGAGGCGATTCGCGGGGGAATGGAGGCCATCCTCGAAGCCCCGGCGGACCAACAAGCGCTCGTCGTGTTCGTAAGCGACGGCGAACCCACGCAAGGCACCCAAGCCGAGTTTGACTCGCGCCTGTCCAACCTGGTGGCCACCGGAGCCGCGACCCGTTCGTTCGCGATCGGTCCAGCGGCTTCGTGCACGGCGCCGAGCGCTGCACCCGGCTCCCTGCAGGAGATCGCGGATGCGACCGGAGGCACCTGCCAGCACCTGGCCGACCCCGGCGCACTCACCGGAATCCTGCCGGAACTCGTGACGAGCGAACTAAGCGAGATTCGCGTCGACGGCGTCACGCTGGCCTCCGGAGAGACGAGTGTGGCCTTGCCGGCCACGGGCCCGGCGACGACCGACTTCACCACGAGCGTCGTCCTCACAGGAGCCGGCGACCACGAAATCTGCGCGGAGGCCGACGGCTCGGACGGCGGCGGCTCCGGCACCGCCACCGACTGCGTGACGGTGACCATCACGGAATGGGCCGAAGGCTTCGCCGACGTCAAGCCCGGCTCGTGCCCCAACCCGATCAACGCGAAGGCCCGAGGGTTCACGCCCGTCGCGCTCCTAGGCTCGGACGGCATCGCCGCCGCCGACGTCGACCAGGAGAGCCTGCGGGTGCAGGGCGTGGCGCCCGACCGGACCCGCGTAAGCGACGTGGCCACCCCGTTCGAAGGGGACCTTGAGACGGAATCCTCGTGCCATGAGGAAACCAAGGACGGCGTCGACGACATCATGATGCATGTCGATACGCAAGCCTTGGTGGATGCGTTCGGCCCGGTCTCCAACGGCCAGACGATCGTCGTCGAGGTCACGGGGTCGTTGGCGGACGGCACACAAGTCCGCGGCTTCGACGTCGTCGTGATCCGCGGCGCCTAGGGTGCCGGGCTCCGCGGCGGCCGCACGAGGCCGCCGCCCTCTTCCCCTTCTACGACTCTGCCTGCCATCCAGCGGTGCGTATCGGGGCTAGTTCGCGATCGTGCCATGGCCGATCAGGCGCCACCGGCCGCCGACGCGCCGGCTGATGCCGATACGGGCACCCGGCTTGGCGCACACGGGAAGCTTAAGCGAGACGTCCGCCGCGTCGCCGCGCGCCGAGCTGACGACGCCGACGGTGGTCGCGGTGCCGACGGTGAGCATGAGCGGCTCCCGCGTCTTGACCGGTTCGACCTTCGTGTCCTCGGCGGTTCCGACGACCAGGTCCAACAGGTTCGTCTCGATGGTGAAATCCTGCCACACCGGCG
>CAZXJU010000195.1:0-4029 GCA_964641035.1 uncultured Halobacteriales archaeon
GTCAAACGCGCCGTCGCCGCGGCGAACCTCGTCGCCACCTACGGCCGCGACGCCGTCTTGGCGATGGCCGGCCGCGGCGTCGGTCCGGACACTGCCGCCCGGATTCTCCGGCGGCAACACGACGAGGAGACGGGACTCCTGCGCGACATCCTGGCCGCCGAGGTCCAATACGCCAAGACCCGAAGGTTCTGGGATTAACCGCCGCCGTCCGCCGGGCCGAACCGGGCGCGTGGCGCCGACCGCTCGGCCACGTTCGGCAGCTCGAAGTACGTGTGCTTGTCGTGGCCGAACACGCGCGCCACGAGATTCGTCGGGAACTGCAGCACCGTGTTGTTGTAGTCGCGCACGTTGCCGTTATAGAAGCGGCGTGCCGCCTGGATCCGATTTTCCGTCTCTGCCAGCTCCTCCTGCAGCTGCAAGAAACTTCGGCTCGCCTTCAACTCCGGGTACCCCTCCGCGACCGCCAGAAGTCTCCGCAGTTCGCCCGCCAGGCGCCGTTCGGCGTCGCGGCGCCGTTCCGAGTCGTCGTTGTCCCGGCGGGCCTGCGTACGCAGGCTCGTCACCGCCTCGAAGAGGCCTCGTTCGTGCGCCGCATACGCTTGCACCGTCGTCACGAGGTTCGGCACCAAGTCATGTCGGCGCTTGAGTTCCGTGTCCACGTTCGACCACGACTCGTGGATCCGCAACCGACGCGCCACCAGCTTGTTGTACGTCACGACCACGAACAACGCCAGCAACGACACCGGCACCGCCACGAACAAGATCCAATGGACGCTCATGGCTCGACCACCTCGAACGGGCCGTGCATACGGGGCCGCGGCGACGTGGGCATCCGCCGGGCGGGCACGAGCTCCAGGAACCCGACCAGGCGGTCAAAGGCGCCTTCGATCTCCGAGACCTGCGCCCGGCCGGGGTCCCACACGGCGATCGCGTCGCCGGTCAGTTCCCAACGGGACCATTGGGGCGAAAGCAGGAATTCCATCATCCGCGGGTGGATCACGTCGTACGCGAACTTCCGGTCATCGGAGCGCACCCAGAACTTCCGGCTGAACTCGTCGGATTCGAAGTCGATGTCGTCCGCTCCCAACGCATCGATGACCTTGTGGCCGACGTGCTCCGGCTGGATCGTGAGATCCGGCCAATGGACGCCGGGTATGCGCGCGCACGCCAATCCGACCGTCTCCGTGTGCGACTGCTTGCCCGACTGCACGTCGTACAGGAAATCGAAGTACAGCACGTCGTAGCCGCGGTACACCCCCTCGAGCAGGTTCCGGCTGCGACGGCGCGACCCTTTCCGGAGGCAGGCGAACGGGAGCCACTGGTCCGGTCGTCGGCCCGATTCACGGTACGCAAGCCCCAGTCGGGCCGCAAGCGTCCGCAACGCGCGCTTGCGGCGGAAATGGGCCCAGATCCCGTAGCCGACGCCGACCAGCCCGACGGTGACCGCCAACGCGATCAGGAACAGGAACGAGCCGTCCGCGGCCATGGTCCGCCCGGCCAACCTGTCCCTTGTTGATAACCTGCGCGTCACGCCCGGCGGCCTTACGCGGCCGCCTCGACGCCGTCCTCGGAGAACAACCGCTCGATCATCCAGTCGGCGTCGAACGGCACCTGGTCGTCGTACCCTTGCCCCGTCCCGACGAACACCAACGGCTTGCCGATCGTGTAGGCCACGCTGAGCGCGGCGCCGCCCTTGGCGTCCGCGTCGACCTTCGTCAGGACCGCGCCGTCGACCCCGACGACCTTGTTGAACTCGCGCGCCTGCTCGACCGCGTCGTTTCCGGCCAACGCGTCGCCCACGAACAGGATCATGGCCGGCCGGGCCACCCGTTTGATCTTGGCCATCTCGTCCATCAGGTTCGTGTTCGTCTGCATCCGGCCCGCTGTGTCCAGTAGCACCACGTCCTTCCGGCGGCTGCGCGCATGCTCGATCGCGTCGAACGCGACCGCCGCCGGATCGGACCCCGCCTTGTGCTTGACGATGGTCACACCCAGCTTCTCGGCGTGCATGGTCAACTGTTCGATGGCGCCCGCGCGGAACGTGTCGCCCGCGGCCAGCACCGGGATCCTCCCCTGCTCGCGCAACCGGTGCGCGATCTTCGCGATCGTCGTCGTCTTGCCGGTGCCGTTGACGCCGACGAACATGATGACCACCGGTTTCTCGCCGGCTTCCAGCTTCTCCTCGATGAACGTGTCGAAGTCGATCCGGTTGCCCTCCAGCACCTGCCGGACCGCCGTGCGTAGGACCGCCTCCACGACCCGGCCCGGGTCCCTGCGAGGCACGCCCGTGACGGCCAACTGTTCGCGGACGCTCGATTTGATCGCTTCGATCACGGGCATCGCCACGTCGGATTCGAGCATCCCGATCTCGAGCTCCCAGAGGAGGTCCTCCAGGGACTCTTCATCCAACAGGATTTTCTCCTCTTCCTCACCGACCGTCTTCTCGATCGCCGTCTGCATCTGGGCGGCCGAGGTGAGTTCCCGCTCCAACCGCTCCTCGATCGTCTCCTTCTTGCGCGCGGCCTCCTCTTCGAGCCCGCGCTTCTTCGCGTCCTTGTACGTCCGCGGCCGGTCCGGTTCGGGCGGCTCCTCAGGCGCGGCACCCGGGTCGCCCGCCTCCGCCTCCGGCTCCGCAGGCGTGTCTGGCTCGGGGCGCTCCGGCACGGGTTCCGCCGGCGGGTCCGGAGGCGCCGCTTCCTCTGGTACTTCCGGGACCTCGGGTTGCGGCTCGCGCGCCGGCGCCTCAGGAGCCGGCCGTTTCTCCTCCGGTTCCTGCGTCCGCTTCGAGGTGGCCCGCGCCTCATCCAGCTCCCGCTCAATCTGGTCGGAAAGCTGGTCCTCCAGCTTCCGTTCGAACCCGCTCAACCGCTTCTTGAGGTTCTTAAACATGCAGGGTGAACCATGTACGCCAGGCCGGTTAAAACCTTGCAGGCCCACCGCCGAGCGACCCCACAACCCTAATGTGGGACGAGTGTCTGGGCCGCCACTCATGCAGCTTGTTCCGCGCGTCGACATGGCCGGCGGGGAGTCCCGTTTCAGCCTGCCGGACCCCGACGACCCGGACCGTCCGTTCGAAGACGTGGCGCAGGTCGCCGCACGGTTCCAACAGCTCGGGGCGCGCCGGTTGCAGGTCATCGACATCGACCGCGCCACCGAGCACGGCGACAACGACGACCGGCTCGTGGAGGTCCTCAACAACGTCGGCGTCCCGGTGGACGCCGGCGGCGGCGTCCGGTCGATGCGCCGGGTCCAGCAATTGTTGGACTCGGGCGTCGCCCGCGTCCTTTTGAGCACCATGGGGGTCCTCCATCTGGATTGGTTGAAGGAGGTCGGCATCTGCTTCGGCGACCGCGTCATCCAGAGCGTCGACGTCAAGGACGACACCGTCCTCGTCAAGGGCCGCACCGAGACCGTGGAGGCGAAACTCGCGACCATCTTGGAGACCGCCGACGACTACGGGTTGGGCGGATTCGTGATCAACGCCTGCGACGAGACGCCGCCGGATGCCTTGGTCGCCGAGATCGCCGAGCTGGCCGGGCGCCTGTCCACGGAGGTCTGGGCCGCCGGCGTCGGCGTCACGGTCACGGAGCTCGACCGGTGGCAGGCGCGCGGCGTCGCCGGCGTCGTCGCGGGAAAGGAGGTCTACACCGGGAGCCTCGACCTGTCGCAGGGCATCAAGCACGTCACCGAGGCCGCCGAAGAGGCGTCAACAGGTCGGCGTCGGTAGGTCCGTGAAGAAGAGACCGTTGATCGTGCACGGCAACGTCACGAGCGTGATGGCGATCAGCAGCACCGGCGCCACGATCGCGATGATCCACGAGAAGACGCGGGCCGCGGTCCGCAACCACGGTGGCGCATCCTCCTGCCCGCCAAGCAGGAGCCCCACCTTGTCCTTGACGCCGAACGCGAAGAGGAACGCCAGGCCGATGCCGCCGGCCAACAGGGTCGCGACGACGACGTGGTCGTTGAAGTAGTCGAAGACGGGCTCCCAGATCGAGGCGAGAAGGGCGCCGAGGAAGGTGAACTCCG
>CAZXJU010000196.1:0-4012 GCA_964641035.1 uncultured Halobacteriales archaeon
TGACGTAGACGCCGAAGCCGCCTTGGCTGTTGGCGGCGGCGACCGCGTGCATCGGGTCGGTCGGGTCGACGGCGATGGAGACCTCGCTGGCCGACACGTCCTCCGGGCTCGCGCGCGCCTGCGCGACGACGCGCCAGACGGAGTCTCCGACGGGTTCGTTGGGCGCATCGTCGGCATCGGTGAGGCAGCCGGCCAGGGAGGCGGCCACCAAGACGCCGACCAGGAGCAACCCTCGCATGACGCTCGCAGGTGCCTTGCGGCTACTAAGCCGTTTGCCTGATTGGCCGCGCCCGGTGCGCCACGCTCCGAAAGTTCCTCGTATCTTGGGCCCGGTCCCGGGACGGGGCAAGGCCATTGGTGGACCGGTCGGACGCGGTAGTTTGGGGTCCCATCGGCAAGGGGGAGGCCCGCAGGCGGGACGCGGAGCGTGGCTACGAACGTGGTGAGGCGGTGTGAACCACGTTGGTTTCGGCACGTACGTCGATCTGGCAGGCGCCTTGATCCTGGCGGGCCTCGGGGTGTGGCTGATCTGGCTCAAACCGCGCCGCCGGACCACCGTCTGGTTGGCCGCGTTCTCGATGCTCATGGGGACGGGGTACGCGTTGCGGAACGGGGCCCACTTCGTCGCCGGGATCGACGCGTCGGAGAGCCATTGGCTGTCCCAGGTAGCGACCTTTTCCGTACTGGGCGCGGCCTTGGTGCTGGTGCCGCTAGCGACGAGGTTGCCGCGCCCGATGCACCCGTCCGAGCGATCCTTGCTTTGGCTTCCCGCCGCCGTTGCCGGCGGCTTCCTACTCCTTCGGCTCGTAATGGAAGCTGATGGGACCGCCGGCGCGCCGGGGCTCATCGCCGGGTTCCTGGGATCCTTCGGCGGCGCGCAGGTGCTGCTCCGAGACGCGTTCCTGTTCGCGCTCCTGCTCCTGCCGCTTCGGACGCACAGGTGGGCCGTAGCCGGCGAGGACGCGTCGCTCCTCCGGCAGGCCGCGCTGGTCGCGGCAGCCCTCACGCTTTTTCCCGCGCTCCAGATCGGCTTGTTCGCGTTCTCCGTGCTGGACCCGCGGTTGCTGGCCTTCGTCGTTGCCGCCACGTTGTGGTTGCGTGTCATGCTTCGGATTGGGGCCGACGGGGACGCGGCGGCAGCCGGTCGCCGTGGGGCCCGCAACGTGGCGCTGCTGTCATTGGCCGTCCCCCTTGCCGGGCGGTTCGCATTGGTCACCACCGGTGCGTCCGTGGTCGCGCTGGTGACTTCCGGCATGTTCGGCGTGGCCAGGACGCTCACCGTGTTGTTGCTGGCGTACGCGATCCTCCGGCACGAGCTTCTCGACCTCGACGTGAAGGTCCGGTGGACGGTTTCGAAGACTACGGTGGCCGGCGTCTTCGTCGTGGTCTTCTTCATCGTGAGCGAAGGCGCGGCGCTCGTCTTTTCCGACTTGGCCGGCAACGAGTGGTTGGGCATCGTGGCCGCAGGCGCCCTCCTTTTCGTCTTGGCGCCGCTTCAACGATTGGGCGACGGGATTGCGGCGCGGGCGGTGCCGGCCAGCGACGTCGAGGAGACGTACCGGGTGGCGGTTGCCAAGTTCCTGGCCGATGACCAGATTACCCGGGAGGAGGAAGGCCATCTGGCCCGTCTGGCCGCGCGGTTGGGGATTGACGCGGAACGCGCCTTTGAGATCCAAGAGAAGGTGCAGGCGGGCCGCGCGTCCGGCGGTGTCTAATCGCAGGCCGGATGGCGCCGTCAGGAAGGCGATAAAGCGGCCGGACCGCGACCGGAATGGAACGAGGTTCGGCCTTCGGCAGTGATGCGGGCGGCTGTGGCGCTCGGTGTCCTCCTTGGGCTCGTCGGCCTGGCGGGGTGCGGCGAGACGCGTGGTGTTCCAGGCAGCCTGGAAATTTTGTTCAAAGGCCTGGTATGGGCCAACGCTTTCAAGCCAGCGAAGGCATTCCACGCCCGATGACGCAACGGGTCGCCCTGGTGACGGGTGCTTCGCGGGGGCTCGGGGCCGCGACGGCGCGACGGCTTGCCGCCGACGGATTGGACGTCGTGGTCCATTACCACCAGGCGAAGGAGGGGGCCGAGGCGACCCGGACGGCGGTGGAGGAGGCGGGCCGGCGCGCTTGGGTCGTCCAGGCCGACCTCTCGGAGCGGTCGGAGGCGGAGATGCTTTTCCAGGAGATCTCGCAGGGCGCCGGCGGCGTGGACGTGCTCGTCAACAATGCGGGCATCTACCCGCGCAACAAGCTTCCGGACATCTCGTTCGAGGAGTTCGACCGGACGATCCGGACGAACCTGTACAGCGCGTGGAACTGCGCGCAGCTGGCCACGCCGTACATGGTGGAGAACGGGTGGGGGCGCATCGTGAACCTGTCTTCGATTCTAGGGCAGAAGGGCACGAGGCACGGGACGCATTACGCGAGTTCGAAGGCCGGCCTGCTGGGGCTGACGAAGTCGCTTGCGCTTGAGTTCGCGAAACACAACATCACCGCAAACGCCGTGGCGCCGGGGGCGATCGAGACGGACATCTTGTCCGAAGACACGGCGGAGAAGCGGAAGCAGCGGGAGAAGGTCATCCCGTTGGGCCGGGTGGGGCAGCCGCCGGAGATCACGGACGCCGTGGCGTGGTTGGCAAGCGACGAGGCGGGCTACGTCACGGGCGTCGTGCTGAGCGTCAACGGCGGATTGTACCTGCCGTGAGGCGCCTGGTGCAAGCGCGGTTTCCAACATCGATAAATAGGGGTGTATACAACTTGTGTACAGATGGCGTCGAGTGTCGTGGTGCAGTTCCGGTATCCGGCCGAGAAGGCTAGGTTTCTGGAGGACCGGGAAGAGAACCTGAACGAAGCGGCCCGCAAGGCCCTGGACCGGTACGTCCAAGCGTTGCGGATGCGGGACGCCCTTGACTGGATACTGGAGCATCCGGCCAAAAAGTCGTTTGACCCGGCCGCCACAATCCGCGAAATCCGGGACGAATCATGATTTTGGACGCCAGCGTGGCGCTCCTGCCGTTCCTGCCCGAACTTCCGTCCCCGCAACGACAGCGCCTGGCGGACGTCCTTGTGCAGGCCTCATTTACGGAAGGCGCCCGCGCCCCGATGTTGTATCGCTACGAGGTCGGACACGCTGTGTTCGTCAAGCGATTACGCGAATTCGGCGCCGGGTCCGACCAAGTGGAGGCGTATCGTCGGATTTTGAACATGGCGGCCGCTGAGGCCCCGAGCGAAGAAACGCTCCTAGCCGCCGGGAGGCTTGCTGGACCCGGTTTGTCGTTCTACGATGCGGCGTACCTAGAGATCGCCGTCCAGACTCGCGAAGTGTTGGTCACCGCTGACCGGGCGCTCCATCTCGCCGCGCGTCGTCGTCGGATCGAATCGTTTCTCCTTCCGCGGGACCTCGCGAAGATGGAGAAGCGGTTTTTTGCGGCAAGCTAGCGGCTCCGCGTGCCACGTGGACATGCCGCCCGCACACTACCGGGCAAAGGAGAAATACGGGCACTCTTTTTGGCGGCCCCGCCGGGCCTCGCGCGCGGCCCGCTGCGGCGTTCTCGGACCTCGTCGACCGTCCAGCGGACTCGGAGGGAACTCATGAAAACCGTCGTCCTGGTCAAGGGCGTACCCGATTTCCGTGAAGGAAAGGTCAGTTTCAAAGAGGACAACACGCTAAACCGGGGTGCCACCCCGACGGTCCTCAACCCGAACGACCACCACGCCTTGGCCGCCGCGCTGGAACTCAAGGTCAAGCACGGCGGCTCCGTGCACCTCGTGTCGATGGGCCCGCCGAACTACAAGTCCATCATCCAGGAGGCGATGACGCATTGCGGCGACGACGGCCGGCTCCTGTCGGACCGCCGCATGGGCGGCGCCGACACGCTGGCGACGGCGCGCACGTTGAAGGCCGGGATCGAGAAGATCGGCGACGTGGACCTGGTCTTCGCCGGCTTCAAGAGCGCCGACGGCGAGACCGGCCAGACCGGCCCCCAGACCGCCCTGCTTCTGGACATGCCGATCCTCACCCACG
>CAZXJU010000197.1:0-3981 GCA_964641035.1 uncultured Halobacteriales archaeon
GGGGAGCCATCCGGAGACCGCAATCGGGCCGCCAATCGACCAGCACATCGTTCTCCACCAGCCGTTCGGCTGCCTGCTCGCTCCCGTCGAACTGGAGGCACAGCATGCCGCTGCGCCGGTCGGGATCCGTCGGCGTCCGGACTTCGATGCCTGCCTCCTGGGCCCACTTGACGATCCGGCCCGTGCGTTCGACGCTGAGGCGACGGATTGCGTCCACGCCGACCTCTTCGACGACGGCGAGCCCTTCCCGGGCGGCCACCATCGCCGGGACGTTCGGCGTGCCGTCCAAAAATCGGAATACTCCCTCGTTGAGGGTGTCGCCCGTCGTGTCGCGGACGAACGCGAAGGGGTCCTCCATGCCGAACCAGCCGGTCAGCCGGGGCCGCAACTCAGGCACCAGGCCCTTGCGGACGTAGAGATAGCCGGCGCCCGGGCCGCCGCTGAGGTACTTGTGGCTGCCGCCCAGGTAGAAGTCGACGTCGAGCGCCTGGACGTCCACGGGCACGGCACCGACGACCTGGTACCCGTCGACGAGGGTGTACGCCCCGGCCGCCTTCGCCGCCTTCACGACCGGAGCCAAATCCTGGAGGGCTCCGGAACGGAAGTACGCATGGCATGTAGGAACCAGCAGCGTACGCTCGTCGATCGCCTCGGCGATGCGTTCCGGGTCCACGGTGACGCCGTCTTCGGATTCGACGACGACGAGTTCGGCCCCGAGGCGTTGCTGGGCGCCCCAGAACGGGTAGAACGTCGTGAACTCCAGATCCGTCATCACGACGCGGTTCCGGTCGCCACGGTAGTCGAAACAGCTGGCGACGGCCGCCATCGCGCGCGTCGCGTTCTGCATGTGGACGACCGTTCCGGCCGGTGCCCCGAGCAAGCGTTCGATGCGTGCGCTGAAATCCAGCACCGTCTCCCACCAGGGTCCCGACCACGCACGGATCCCGAGCTCGTCCCATTGCTGGTGGTACTCGGCAAGTGCGTCCTTCGTGGCTGCCGGCACGGCACCCAATGTGTGGCTCGCCAGGTACGTCGTCCGGCCCAGAATCGGGAATCGTTTCGTCCAGTCCTCGGTCATGAATTGTCCCCCAGGTGCGTCCGTACTTCCCAGAGCATGGGGAAGCACCGCTTGGACGTTGTGGTGCGCAGATAATCCACGCCGCTGCTTCCGCCGGTGCCGCGTTTCCGGCCGATGATCCGCTCCACCACCTGCACGTGGTGTTGTCGCCACAACGCGAACGCCTCGTCTAGGTCGGCCAGGCTTTCGGCCAGGTCGGCCAGCTCCGACCCGACGCCGGGGCCTTCGTAGAGGCCGCGCAGCGCGGCGACGACCTTGGCGCGGTCGTCCGGATTCTCCTGCAAGTGGTCCGGCGTCACGTCCTTGGGCACGTCGGCGCCCCGGGCCCGGAGGGCCGCGTAGAACGCGTCGCGCAGGTCCGGCGTCTCCAGCCGGCGTTCGAGCCGTTCTTTCTTGGCGGGCCGCGCGTCGAACCATTTCAGGTACGACGGGTCGGTGAGGCCCAGGGCGTACTCGATCTCTCGGAACTGGACGGACTGGAACCCGCTTGCGGGCTTCAAGTGGTCGCGGAAGCCGAGGAAGTCGACCGGGCGCATCGTCTCGAGGATGTGGATCTGACGGGTCATCAGGCCGAGCACCGCGACGACCCGGTCCACGAAGTGTTGCGCCTCGTGCACCTCGTCCTTGGACAACAGGTCGATGGCGCGGTCGACCTCGTGAAGCACGAGTTTGAACCACAGTTCGTACGCTTGATGGATGACGATGAACAGCATCTCGTCATGATGCGCCGGGTCGGACAGCGGCTGCTGCAACGCCAGCAACTCGTCGACCTTCAGATACTCATCATAATCCAGGGCCGCCTCGCCATAGAACGCAGGCGGCTTCACGGCAGTCTCTTTCTCCGAGGTCAAGGCATCCGACCGTGCCGGCCATGAGCCACCGCCTAGAAAACGCTGCGCACAAATGTGCAATGGTAGCGACCGGTCGGGGACCGCACCTTTTTTCAACGCGGCGGCGGTCCGCGAGGCAGGGACCCCGACATGGAATGCCCCAAATGCGGCCAATCGGTACCCGACGACGCGCCCGTCGACGAGGTGCGCGAGAAATTCTACCCGCGGCACGCCGGGCGCGGCTACTGGGTCTGCCTCGGATGCAAGCGGGCGTTCCATGAAAGCGGGATCCGCGTCTCCTGACCAGCCAAGGGTTAAGAGCACGCTGGCCGTTTCCGACAGTGACGGTTTTCCTCATGGACCGCGCGCTCATCGAGTCCGACGACCCGGCAGAAGACCCACGCTGCATGTTCTGCGAGCGCCCGGTGGCCTCGCGCGGTGAGGCGTACTACGACCACCTCCAGGAGAACGAGGCGTGCCACGAGGCGTGGGAAGACTGGAAGGAACGCCTCGACGAAGACCGGCCTAGCGGCGGCTAGACCACCGTCAACCGGTCCGCATATTTTGCGTTGCGGCCACGCACGGAATCCTGGAGCGCGTCCCGCAGCTTCACCGCGATCGGACCCGGTTCGCCGGTGCCGACCGGCCGCCCGTCGACCCGGGTGATCGGTTCCACCTCGACGCCGGTCCCGCAGAAGAACATCTCATCGGCCGCATACAATTCGACGCGCGGGATGTCCCGTTCCTCGTAGGGGATGCCGAGATCCTCGGCGAGCGCACGGATGTGCGCCCGCGTGACCCCGTCGAGGATGTCCGCCGAAAGCGGCGGCGTCACGAGCTTCCCGTCACGCACCAGGAAGAGGTTCTCCGCCGGGCCCTCGCTGACCAGACCCCGATGGTTGAGCATGATTGCTTCGTCGTACCCGGCGCGGACCGCCTCCATCGACGCGAGGAAACTGTTGGCGTACGCCCCGTTGACCTTGCCCATCGGCGGCATCGTGCTCGAGGGCGGCCGGACCCACGAAGAGACCGCGACGCTCAGACCATCCGCCTCGAAATACTTCTTGAGCGGGAACCCGAACACCAGAAAATGCGCCCGCGTGTCCTTGGGCCGCACCCGGACCGTCCCGTGGCCGAGGTACACGATCGGCCGGATGTACACGTCCTCCGTGTACTCGTTCTTGCCAAGCAGTTCCAGGGCGCGCTGGGCCACCGCCTCCCCGGAAGGCGGGTCGTCGAACCCCATCATCCGCGCGTTGCGCGCCAACCGGTCCGCATGCTCCTGGAGCATCCACACCGCCAGCTGCTCCTGCGGCTCCTGCCAATACGCACGGATGCCCTCGAAGACGCCCGTCCCGTAGAGGAAGGCGTGCGTCGAGACGTGCAGGTTCGCCTCCGACCATCGTACCCAGTCGCCCTCAAGCCAAACCCAGGGGTCCTTGTCGGCCATCGCGGCCGTCCAGAACGCGGCCCGCGCAAAAAGGTTCGTATCGGACCGCACACGGGACCTAGCGTCCGCTCAACCAGTGAAAAAATGAGGAAAGAGAGTGCCTGGACAGCGATCGAGGCTTCCCATGGGCTCGCGCACCAGAGTACAACAACGAACGCTGGACTGCTTAACTTCCGGGTTCGGGATGAGACCGGGTGTTTCCAATCCGCTATGGCCGTCCAGGCGGTCCGGAGCCTTACGGCTCGTGGACACGTAGGTATGAATTCGTGCAGGCGCAGGACATTTGGATGGCGTATAGACAAGGTTCGGGCGATTAGTAGACGCGGGCTAAACACCTCGCCGAAGCTCGGTGCGTGCACCCCGTCCCTATCAACGCGGTCTTCTACCGCGACCCTATCATGACGAGGCCTCGTCTCACGGTACGTTTCATGCTTAGATGCTTTCAGCATTTACCGATTGGAGCGTAGCTGCCCGGCGGCGCCCTGTCGGACGACCGGTAAACCAGTGGCTCCGAGTCCCCGTTCCTCTCGTACTAAGGGACCCATCCGCTCAGGCCTCGAACGGATCAAGAAGTTAGCAACAAACCTGTCTCACGACGGTCTAAACCCATCTCACGATCCCCT
>CAZXJU010000198.1:0-3978 GCA_964641035.1 uncultured Halobacteriales archaeon
GTTGGCGGCGAAGACGCCCTCGCGCGCCACGTCGAAGGCGTCGGCGACCGCGTCCAAGAGACGGCCGTTGTCGCGGTCGGGGTAGAGGTTGGCGGCGCTGAGGTCGAGGCTCACGCGTACGACGGCCGGGTGCACGCCGAGCCGGTTCGTGTTCTGGTCGAGCCGCAAGAGGTCGCCGGCGGGCGCCGCATAGTACGGCGGATAGTCGGGCAACCGGCCGCGGACCCGGTCGAGGAAGCCGGTCACGCGTCAAGCCTCCGTTGTACGCTGGCCGCGTGCGCCGCGAGCCCTTCGGCGCGTGCAAGCGCGACGGCGGCCGGGCCGATGCGCGCCAGGCCTTCCTTGGTGACGCGTTGCAGGACGGTCGGTTTTAGGAAGTCGTGGACGCCCAACGGGCCGCGCCACCGGGCGGTCCGGCCAGTGGGAAGCACGTGGTTGGCGCCGGTGACGTAGTCGCCTAGGGGCGCGCTGGTGGTGACGCCTTCGAAGACGGTGCCGGCGGCACGGATCTTGTGGCGGTAGGCGGAGGGCCGGCGGACCATGAGTTGGACGTGTTCGGGCGCGGCGGCCTCGAGCACGGCCAGCTGGTCGCTCATCTTCTTGGCCACCACGAGCAGGCCTTGCGCGTCGAGGCTGGTGGCGAGGATCTCCTTGCGTTCGGCGCCGGCGGTGATCTCTTGGGCGGCCTCGTCGACGCGGCGGGCGTACTCGGCGGAGGGGACGATGCCGATGGCGCGGGCGTCCGGGTCGTGTTCGGCCTGGGCCGCCAGGTCCAATGCCACCAGTTCGGGGTCGGCGTCGTCGTCGGCGACGACGGCGAGTTCGCTGGGGCCGGCGAGCATGTCGATGCCGACGTGGCCGACCAGCTGTCGTTTGGCTTCGGTGACGTAGGCGTTTCCGGGCCCGACGACCTTGTCGACGCGGGGCACGTCGTCGGTGCCGTAGGCGAAGGCGGCGACGGCTTGGGCGCCGCCGATCGCGTAGACGGCGTCGGCGCCGGCGCGGTGCGCGGCGGCCAGGACGGCGCGGTGCGGGGCGCCGTCCGGCGTGGGTGGGCTGGCCACGTAGACGTCGCCGACGCCGGCGACCTTGGCGGGGATCGCCGTCATGAGGACGGTGCTGGGGTAGGCGGCGCGGCCGCCGGGCACGTAGCAGAGGACGCGCGCCAACGGCTCCCATTGCAGGGTGACGGTGACGCCGGGGCGGGTCTCCACGCGGACCGCGTCGTCCGGCCGCGTCTCCGTCTGGAACGTCTCGATGGCCTCGGCGGCGGCGTCGAGCGCGTCGCGGACCTCTTCGTCGAGCCGGTCCCAGGCGCCCTCCATCGCGTCGGGGCCGTAGCGGACCTTGCGGGGTCGGACGCCGTCGAGGGCTTCGGTGAACTCGGCGACCGCCTCGTCGCCGCGCCGGCGGACCCCTTCGAGGATGCGGACGACGCGTTGGGAGACTTCGTCGTCGCGTTCGTCGGCGGGTTCTTCGGCCTGGCGGAGGAACTCGGTCTTCGTGACGATCCGCATCCGGTCAGCTCACCATCCGGTAAACGGGCACGATCAGGATGCCCCGTGCGCCCAGTTCGACGAGCTTCTTCATGGTTTCGTGCACGTCGGCCTCGTCGACGACGACGTGGACGGCCTTCATGTCGGGGTTGCCGGCGACGTCCATGACGGTCGGGCCGGCGATGCCGGGCACGAGCTTGCGGATCTCGTCGATCTTGTCGACGGGCGCGTCCATCATGAGGTAGCGTTTGGGTTGCGCGTCGACGACGGTCTTGACCGCGAACGTCACGTCGTCGAGGACCCGACGTTTGGCGTCGTCGGCCATCGCTTCGCGGTTGGCGACGAGCCGGGCGGTGGAGGCGAGGATCTCGTCGACTTCGATGAGGTCGTTGGTCCGCAGCGTCGAGCCGGATGCGGTGAGGTCGACGATGATGTCCGCCACGCCGATGTGGGGTGCGGCTTCGGTGGCGCCGCTGACCGGCACGATGCGGAGCGTCTTGCCGTTGGCCTCCAAGTGCGCCCGTGCGAGGCGGGGGAAGCTGGTGGCGACGGTGATCTCGTCGGGCAGGTCGCCGAGGCTGCGGGCGTTGACTCGTTCGTGGACGGCGACGACGAGCCGGCATTGGCCGAAGCCGAGGTCGAGCAGTTCCTGGACGTCCTTACCGCGTTCGGCGATGAGGTCGTGGCCGGTGATGCCGGCGTCGACGACGCCGTCTTCGACGAACTCCGGGATGTCGCCGGCGCGTACGAAGAGGATGCGGACGGCGCCGTCCCACGTGGTCGTCACGAGTTGGCGGTCGCTTCCGCTGACGATCTTGAGGCCGGCTTGGCCCAGCAGTCGGACGCTGGCGTCGGCGAGGCGGCCCTTGTTGGGGACGGCGAGCGAGATTCGGTTCTCTTTGGGTTGTGTCATGACGCGACCTCCAAACGGCAAAAATCCGTCTGGCGTCGGCTAGGCGTGATGGGCACCATGGTGGAACACGGTGGTGCTTCGGGCCATGCCGACGGGTCGAAAGAAGTACTCGTCGTTTTTGAGGGTTTCGGGGCGTGCGGACGAGGTTGGATGTGGCGCCACGGAAGGTTCTTGACCGTTCGTACCGCTTGGCGGCTGTGGACGATTCCGAGGAACGCGACGGCTACTGGGAGGAGGAGAACCTCGAACGGTGGCGGACGTTCATCCGTGGCGCCCAGCGGCTGAGCGACGTGCCTCCCGCCAGGACCCTCGAGATGGCGTTCGAGTTGACCGAGTTCGCGCGCGAATTGGGCCAGGCGGTCGAGTGACGCGAACGATCCGGGACGTGTTTTTGGCCTTCTGCGACGCCATGGAAGAGCTGGAAATCCCGTTCGTCGTGGTGGGCGGCTTCGCCGTCTCCGTGTGGGGGACGCCGCGCACCACTGAAGACGTGGATGCCATCGTTCGGTATCGTCCGGAGGACGCTCCTCGTATCGCGGATGCCTTGTCGGCCCACGACCTGACCGTCGATGAACAGGATCTGTGCGACGCGTTGGACGATGGAAGCCACGTCACCGTTTTCGCGGGCTCGACCGGGTATCGCGTGGATGTGATCCCCGCGGTCCGACCCGAACGCGTCGCCCAACTCGATTCGGCGGTGCGCGTGGACCTCCTCGGGCGGGAAGTGCCCGTCGCGTCGGTCGAGGCCACGATTGCGTACAAGCTCCGGTTCGGGTCGCCGCAGGATATCCGGGACGCGGAAGGCGTGTACGCGAGGCAGCGGAGACGCCTGGATTCCGACGTCCTGGGACGGTTGTGCACGAACCTCGGCGTGGAAGATCACCTTGCAAGCCTCACCCGCCGCGTGGATGCGGCGATGGAGGACGACGGCGAACCTAGTGCCTAAGTTTAGGCACTAGGCCGCGGCCGCCAAAACCCACAAAGCCACCCCCTCGTTGAGGGGGACTGCCGTGTCCCGGAACCGCGAGGTCGCCCAAGCCCTCTACGAGATCGCGGAGATCCTCGAGCTGCAGGGCATCGACTTCAAACCGCGCGCGTACGAGCGCGCCGCGCAGAACATCGAGGCGTTCGGCGAAGACGTGGCGACGCTCGCGAAGGAGCACCGGTTGGGCGACATCCCCGGCGTCGGCCGGGCGATCAGCGAGAAGGTCCAAGAGTTCCTCGACGAGGGCGGGATCGAGTACCTCGAGAAGCTGCGTTCGGAGGTCCCCGCTGGCATGCTCCAGATCATGAAGCTGCCGAACATGGGTCCGAAGAAGGCGCAGAAGCTGTACGCGGAATTGAAGATCGAGTCGGTGGCCCAGTTGAAGGCGGCGGCCGAGGCCGGCAAGGTGCAGACGATCAAGGGGTTCGGCGCGAAATCGGAGCAGCAGATCCTGGACGGAATCGAACGGAAGGCGTCGCTTCCCGACAAGTTTCCGCACGGCGACGCGATGGACGCGGCGACGGAGATCCTGGCCGCCCTCGACGGGTCGGGGCATGTGGAGCGGGCGGAGTTCGCGGGAAGCC
>CAZXJU010000199.1:0-3923 GCA_964641035.1 uncultured Halobacteriales archaeon
CTCCACGTAGCGCCGTTGGCCTTCGGCGTAGATCGTGTCGAACGCCAGGCTCGACTTGCCGCTTCCGGAGAGGCCCGTGATCACCACGAGCTTCTCCCGCGGGATCCGGACGTCGATGTTCTTCAGGTTGTGCTCGCGTGCACCCCGAATCCAAATGTCTTGCGCCATCGGGCGTTTTCGCTCTAGGCGGGCCCGCTATTTAGCGCTTGGCGGGTCGGCTGAAGATGGCTCCGAGGACGACCCGCCGCCGAACGGCTTTGGTCGCCGGACGCCTGGGAAATCGTCGCCGAGCATCCGGTGCAGCCGTTCGGACGGCCGCGTCGCCACCAGGTCCTCCACGTCCTTCCGGCTCTCATGGGCCCACTCGGAGACGCGGTTGCTCCACGTGATCAGAAGGATCCCGGTGAACACCAGCAGGAACACGCTGGCGAACCGGACGATGTCACGCAACGCTTCGACCTGGTGCGCCGACCAGAGGATGGCGACCACGATCAGCACGACGCCGGCGCCGATCAGACCGCGCACGAGGATCTGCTCCAGCTTCGTGATGGTCTCCGTCGTCCATTTGAAGAAGACGCGTTCCAGCTCCTTCGTCTCGTCCTGGACGAGCGCCTCCCGTCCCCGCTTGACGAGGTCTTCCACCATCACCTCGCCCTGGTCCCGCATCTCGCTTCCGACGCCCCTGACCACGCGCCGGCCCGTCTCCTCGATCCGCCGGCCCGTCTCTTCGACCGGGATCTGCGCGGAGGCGTCCGGGCCCACCGACGGCGTCGCGGCCTTCGGTCGGCCGGCCGCCTTCTTGGCCTCCGGCGCCGTCCGCCGCGCCTCCTTTTCCCCCCGCGGGGCGTCCTCCGGGAGGGTTCCCTCGGGCGTGGACTCGTCGCCCGGGGAGCCTTCGGGCTCACGGATCCCGATGACGACCTTGCCGAACTGGGCACGTTCCAACCGTTCGACGAGCTCCTCGATGACGCTCCGCGTCTTCTCGTCGGCCTCCTCATACGCCTCGAGGATGGCCTTGCCGTCCGTGTCGGAGACCGCGTCCTGCTCCTTCAGAAGTTCCAGCGCCGCCATCAATTCGTTGCGGTGTTCGTAAGCGAATCGGGCGGCGGTGCCGGCGGCGCTGCGCAAAAGTCGGCGTCCGGCGCCCTTCTTTTTCCCGCCGTCGCCCTCGTCGTCGTGGTCCTTCGGGACTTCTTCCGCTTCCGAATCCGGCGCCTCTACGGCCTTCGAACGGTCGCGGCTCTCCTCGACGTCTTCGGCCGACTCGACCGCACGGCGGTCTTTGTCTTCGGCTTCCTCGTCCGGATCAGGATCCGCCACGCCGCGCACCTTTCTTGCCGCCGTTGGCCAGCTTCTCCAAACCGGAGAAGACGAGCTTCTCGACCGTCGCCTTGGTCTTGGTCGGCACCGATTTGACGGCCTCCTTTGCCGTGTCGATCCGCTTCTGGGTCGGGTCGCTCTTAGCCCACTCGGTGACCGCCTTCGCCGTCTCCTTCGGATCGACC
Organism: uncultured Halobacteriales archaeon; assembly: GCA_964641035.1. Taxonomy (GTDB): domain Archaea; phylum Thermoplasmatota; class E2; order JACPAO01; family JACPAO01; genus CAZXJU01. The sequence continues at coordinate 1,506 of CAZXJU010000199.1, forward strand.
TCCGCCACCTTCTTGAGGGCGGCCCGGACGTTCTTCCGGATCTCCTCCTCCTTCGTGTCGTAGAGGATCATGAGGCCTTGGACGACGACGCCGACCTTTTTCTTGTTCCTCGACGCGAAGGCGACGAGCGCGGCGATGGCGGCCCGCTGGACGTACTCTTCGTTCTCCTTGAGGAACCCTTTGACGCGTTCCAGAAGCGCCGGGTTGCGTTGCATCATGGGTTCCAGGATGCTCTCGCCGACCATCGTCGCCTCCTTGGTCGACCGGGCCATGCGGGCCAGGTCGCGCGCCGCGGCCACGGCCTTGTAGGGGATGACCTTGCCCACCGATTGGCCCAGCGTCTCCGCGGCCAGCTTCTTCTCTTTCGGGCCGCCGCGGCTCCACACCTCCTTGACCATCTGGATGACGCTGTCGGGGTCTTCGCGCATCAGCTTGCCCATCTCCTTGGTCAGAGCGCCCGTCCACACGAGGCTCGTGCCGGTGGCGTCCCGGATACTCTTGCCGACCTTCGGAGCCCGTTCGGTGACTTTCCGTGCGGCTTCCGCCACACCGAGTTCGAGGCCGGCTTTTACCAGGCGGACGACCGGCGGGTCGTCGGCCGGGTCCGCTTCCTTGGATTTGGATGGGGTCATCGTCGTTACCTTCGTCCCGATTCGGTCGCTTCCTTATTTCGGTGCGGACCGTCGGGCCTGAGGACTCGGTTCGCCGCGTTAAAAACCCTTCGCCGGCAGTTGCGGGTCACCGTTTCAATTCGATGATGCGGTCGCGCAGGAGCGCCGCCCGTTCGAAGTCGAGTTTCTTGGCCGCCGTCTTCATCTCGTCGTCGAGCAGTTGGATCAGTTCCTGCCGCTCGTCCGGGTCGAGCATCTCCTTGCGGTCCCGCAATGCCTCCAACGGTTCCTTCTCGAGCGCTTGCGTCTTCCGCTTCGTCTCCACTTGCAGCTCCCGAATCTTTCGCTTGGTGGACCGTGGCGTGATGCCGTGTTCCTCGTTGAACGCCAGTTGCTTCGCCCGGTTCGCCGTCGTCTGTTCGAGCGCCCCCCTCATCGCCGGCGTCCGCTCCTTGGCGTACATGAGGACCTTGCCGTTGATGTTGCGGCTGGCGCGTCCGATCATCTGGATGAGGCTGGTCTCGCTGCGCAGGAACCCGTACTTGTCGGCGTCCAGAATCGCCACCATCGATACCTCCGGCAGGTCGAGGCCTTCTCGCAGCAGGTTGATTCCAATCAGCACGTCGAACTCTCCGCGCCGCAGGCCCTCCAGGATGAAGATGCGGTCGATCGTGTCGATGTCCGAGTGGAGGTATTCCACGCGGACGCCGACATCCTTGTAGTATTCCGTGAGGTCCTCCGCCATCCGTTTGGTGAGCGTGGTCACCAGCACGCGTTCGTTGGCCTGGGCACGCGTTCGAATCTCGGCCAACAGGTCGTCGACCTGGCCCTTGGCCGGCCGGACCTCGACCTCCGGGTCGACCAGCCCGGTCGGCCGGACGACGAGCTCGACCACTTGGTCCGCCTTGTCCAGCTCGTACGGCCCCGGCGTCGCGCTCATGTAGACGACCTGCGGCATCTTCGCTTCGAACTCTTCGAACTTCAGCGGCCGGTTGTCCATGCAGCTGGGCAGCCGGAACCCGTAGTTGACGAGCACCTCCTTCCGGGCGCGGTCGCCGTTGTACATCCCGCGGATCTGCGGCACCGTCACGTGCGACTCGTCGATGACCCACAGGCAGTCGTCGGCGAAATAGTCCAACAGGCACCAGCCGGGGTCGCCGCGCGGCCGGCCCGAAAGCGGCTGGCTGTAGTTCTCGATGCCGCTGCAGTAGCCGATGTTGCGAAGCATCTCCAGGTCGAACCGCGTGCGTTGCTCCAACCGGGCGCGTTCCAGCACGTTCTCGTCGCGGTCCAATTCCCCCAGGCGCTTGTCGAGCTGCGCCTGGATCCGCTTGATGCCCTCTTCCAGCTCGTCACCCACCACGAAGTGCTTGCCGGGGAAAACGGTCACCGACTCGAGTTCCCGTTGTGTGTCCCCCGTGACCGGGTCGAGGTATTGCAGCCGTTCGACGGTGTCGCCCCACAACTCGAGCCGGGTGATGTGCTCGTCGCCGGGCATCATCACGTCGATCGTGTCGCCGCGCGCCCGGAACGTCCCCGGCTTGACCTCGTAGTCGTTGCGGCTGTAATGCAGGTCCACCAGCCGCGTGATGACGTCCTCGCGGTCCAGTTCGGTGTCCTTCTGCACCGTCAGCACGCTCTTCGCGTACTCCTCCGGCGACCCCAACCCGTAGATGCAACTGACCGACGCCACCACGATGGTGTCGGGCCGCGACAAGAGAGACTGGGTCGCGCTGAACCGCAGCCGTTCGATCTCCTTGTTGACGTCCGTCTCCTTGGCGATGTACGTGTCCGTCTGCGGCAGGTA
>CAZXJU010000200.1:0-3919 GCA_964641035.1 uncultured Halobacteriales archaeon
CGGCTTCGAGAAGGCGTTCGGCGCCGGCCACTTCCGCGTCGTCTTCCTGCCGCCCGAGGAGACCCTCAACCGGGCCTTCGACGCGATCGAGAAGTTCGTCAAGAAGCGCCTGAAGAGCGTCGCGGCCTAAGCGGCCCGGGCGGCCTCAGAACCCCAGAAGACCGCCACCGGTACCGCAGCTGAGGCTCGCGCCGTACTGGGCGCTGGCGGCACCCGTGGCACCGTCGATGGAGACCATCCAGCCGCGCCAATGCTTCTCTTGCGACCCACCCAACAAGAGGCCCTGCTTCTCTTCGTGACCTCCCACACCAAGCGCGTACGTCGTGGGCGAAACGGAAGCATGCGGCGGCGCGCGCGTCTCGTAGGAGAACGCCGCCCACGAACCCGGCGCGAACGCCCTGGCCACGTCGAACGCGGTGGCCGCGTCGACAACGTGGTACCCCCGGATCTTGTCGGGAGGCACGTGGAACACCGGGTCGTCCCAGACGTATTCGTCCGTGACCCGGTCCTCGGACTGCCAATGGTAGTCCGGCGTCGCGCGACGGATCGTCATGGACAACACGCTGTCCTCGCCGTACAGGTCCACGTGCCACCAGAACGTCCCGTTGGCCGGGTCACGCTGGTACTCCGCGCTTCCGACCACGGCCTCCGGATGCGCGTCCATCCAGGCGCGCGATTCGTAAGCGAACAAGTCCTCCTCGACCGCCGCCATCGCGTCGGAGAACGCGAACTGCACATCCACGCGTTCCAAGCCCGGTGAAAATTCCCACGGACCGCGGTCCGCCATCGGATGGACCCCTTCATACTGCGCCGCCGGAGCTCCCGTACCGACGGACACCGGCGTGTGCCCGGTCGTGAACGACACGAGCCGACTTTCGACCATCTGCCATCCCGTCTGGACCCGAATCCACGACGTCGTGCGCACCGGTTCCGCGACGCCGTCGGCGTACCACACGTGCGGAAGCCGCACCTCGGTCTCCCCGCCGTCTTCGTCGCCGGAATCGACCTGGGTGCGGACCTGGTACTCGATGGCGGGAAGCGTTACGCTCTGCCCGTCGAGCACGATGTCGACCTCGTCGGTGCCCACCGGCTTCCAGGTCCGTGTCACCGTCGCGTCGACGGGGCCCTCGTGCCCCGTCCGGAAAGTGGTTTCATACGTTCTGGTCACCTCGTCGTCCGCCGTCAGGACCGACCCGTAGAGGGCGACGTCGTCGTACCGGATCGGTTTGCTTCCGAACGTGGGGACGCCGCCGGGCGTCACGATCGACGCGGTGCACCATTGGCTGAAGTCGGACGGCCCTTGGGCGCCGAACGTCCAGGCGAACGGCCGGCTGGCGCCGTCGTGGATCAGCGTGCCGCCGCCCGTCTCGATGGTCGTCCCGGACGTCCACGCGTTGCCGGGGACCGCGGAATGCGGCGATTGGACGATTGACGCGTGTCGGATCGCGACGGCCTCAACCGGTTCCGCATACCGGTCCAGCGTCATGATGACGTCGTCGAGCACCGTCGACGTCGTCTGGACGTCGGCGATGACGATCTTCGCGCCCGACTCGTCGGACGCCAGCATCGGCGTCTGCCGGTCGACGACCGCGTGCTGGCCGTGCGACAACGGCGGAACCTCGATCACCGTGTCCGAATCCGCAAACGGCAACGCGGACGCGTCGATGCAGCCGGCCAAGCCGGGTGCAAGCAGTCCGGCGACCGCCAATAGAAGCAAACTCCGATCCATCTGGACGACCCCGTGTCTTGGATGCACACGGCCCGGCCGATAATAACGGTTCTTGTGATACCGTGAAACAATCGGACCACCGCCAACGAAAGCCATGTCCGCCGCATCATCCGACGCCTCCCTACTCCGGGAGCCAAAACCCCGTCAGCTGATGGGCATTGCCTTCGGACCGTGAAAACACGGCGCGGTCCGCTCAGACCAGCCCGAAGAGCACCGCGAGCGCGCCGACGCCGACGGCGACCAACAGGAGACCGAGCGCGGCCTGGTGCCGTACGGACGCGACGTAGAGGCCGACGACGGCGGCGCCCGCCGCGCCGATGACCGGCGCCTCGCTCATCGGGATGATGCTGAGGACGACGAAGAACCCGAACAGGATGAGCGCGACGCCGAGCACGATCCCGTCGACAGCGACGCCCGCGGTGGACCCCATGGTAGAATCCAGTCGGCCTCCAAAGAAGATAACCCTGTCGCCGGGGGAGTTCTCCCAGGTGTCCCCACCCCACCCCGGACGACGAAACCGAGACATGTCAACCCCCAGGCGCGGCCGTCGTGCCCCCGGCACCGGGGCCCGCTAGCCCGCCGGACCGCCGCATCACCGCCCCACACCACGAAGCGTTCAAATACGAGCTCTCCGTGGTCGCGGCCACGGACGGAACCCTCATGGCCGAAGCAATCTTCAAGGTCCCCTCCTCGAACGCCAGCAAACTCACCACGCTGACCGGCGACGACACCGTCAGCCGCCAATCGATCACCACCCGAGACGCCGCCAGCCTCGGCATGGAAGGCGACGTCCTCTACGTCCGGGTCACCGGAAGCGACGACGGCGTCGACCGCGCCAAGACCCTCGCCACGGAAAACGACCTAGGCGACCTGGTCACCGGCGACGAGGCCACCAAGGTCGCCAAAGCCATCGACGAGCAGGAAGAGTCGGCGGCCGAAGGCATGGGCCTCATCGACTTCTAAGACGACAAAAGGGACCCGACGACCGCGTCACCCGGGTCCTCGAGCACCCACGGATCGACCGCATCGTCGACCCACGGCTTGGCCACCATGAACCGATGGTAGTCGCGCGCCTTCGGCGTGTGGCTTCCCGGCACCGGGAACGTGTCCGCCACGTCCACCGAGACCGTCGGCAGCCGCAACACCGTCGAATCCGGCCCGCCGACCACCAGCCGCACCGGCGACGACGCCGGCTCCGGCACCTGGCTGCCGTACGGCACCTGGAACACCCACAACGTCAACCGGTGGCCGGCCGGCACCAACACGTCCAACGGCTCGAACTCGAGGTGCGCCACCTCGCGCGCGCCCGGCACCACGGGCTGCGCGGTCTCCCCGCCGGCGTAGAACCGCAGATCCATCTGCGCCCACCCCGTCGGACGGTATGCCACGCACGTAGTCTCCGACTCACCGGAATTCCACCCGCAATCGCCGTGCACGCGCCCGTCCGCGTCCTCCGTCCACAACCAGGCTCCCAGGAACCCGCCGGCGCCGGCCGCCTCGAACGTCGCCTTCAACTGCGGCAGCCCGCTGACCCACGTGTCCTCCTCGAACACATCCGTCGTGAACGCCACGTGGTTGGTCGCCTGGCCGGTCTGCGGGTCCGGCGGAAACAGGACCGCCACCGCCTCCTCCGCGACCTGGGCGCCCAGCGATCCGCCACGCGCCGGATACAACTCCGCCCACGTGGCATCCTGCGGCGGGTACGACGCCGCGTTGCGCCAATGGCCGTGGTCGTCCTGGACCTGGACGCGCGGCCCATCGTCCACGTCAAGGCCCTTGAGCGTCCGCTCCCAATGCCGCAACAAGACCTCGGCGAAGTCGCCGCGGCACGGCAACCACTGCCACACCGGGTACTCCTTCTGGCACGTCGTGTCGGGCATCGCGCCGCCCCACTGGCCGTACCACTCCTTCACGTCGACGCCCGCGGCCCGCAACGCCTCGGAAAACGGCACCGCCACATGCGGCGCGTACCCTACGTCGCGCAACCCATGAATCAAGAAGACGCTGCCCTCGTAGTTGGCCAACACGTCGTCCCGCCAGTCGCGGGCGTCCCAGTACGCGACGGCCGCCGGGTCCCGCTCGCCCACCACGGCCGCGTACGGCCCGGCCGCCACGTTCTTCGCGACCTCCGGGCACGCCGCGTTCTCCACCTCCTGGTGCGGCTGCCGTTCCCCGTTGGCGTACCCGATC
>CAZXJU010000201.1:0-3914 GCA_964641035.1 uncultured Halobacteriales archaeon
GCACGGCCTCGTCCTCCTCGATCACCCAGTCGCGCCACTGCTTCGACCCGAAGCCCATGGTGCCCAGACAGATCCGTGTCACGCGCGCGCCGGTGTCGCCGAGTCGAACGGTCGGGAGCGTCATCCGTCGAGCAAGCGCGTCGCGCTCCTTAAGCCCTCGGACGGTCGCCATCGAATCCCGTCTGACAGCTCATGATGCGTTGCCTGGCGCGGACGACGGCGTCCCGCGTCCTGCGGTCTTCTGGCCCGAGGTTCCTAGAGAAGGGATCCGACTACCGGTTTTGTCTCATTTTCATGATTCACGGCGCTACCGATTACGGTCGTTAATGATTACGTCGGCGAATGCGGTAGGTGCGGTTTGACTGCCGTCTTTTGGTTGGGATGGTTGAACCAATGGAGCGGTTCGCGCCGATGGGAGAAAATGCGGCAGGTCGGTACCGGCGGGGCTTCCCCGTATGGGTTGACGGCCGTATTCCCCTCGCCAGTTCTGACATCCTGTCCTGGGAGGCTGTCCGTCGCACGGTCAAAGGCATGTGGGCGACAACCTTGTCACGTATTTCCTCCCGTCGCCGGCCGTGACGGGCGAGCCCACGCTTCTTGGACGCCGCGCACGACGGCGCCGTCCGGAATCTCGACCCAGGTCTCGATCTGGGCTGTCTCGGCCCACGCGCGGCGTGGCGCGCGTTTCGTGTAGGGGCGCCAGGCATCGCTCCATTCATGGCCGGCATCGCCCAGGACCGCGAGCAGGTGGTGGGCGCAGCCGGCGGCGATCCGTATCTCGGTTTCCGTCACGGGCTGGCGAATCGTGGGTCGCACCTGGGAGAACGCGCGCCACAGCGAGGCCGTGTCTTCACGCGCATCCCGCGCGTACGCAAGGCGGCGCATTGCGTGCATGCCCTGCTCGCGAAGCACGTCGAAATGTGGCACGCCCTCACCCTCCATGAGGGTGTCCTTGCGGTCGTGGTCCCGGCGCGCCGCGGCACGAATCTCGTCTGCGTCCAAGGGGGCGGAAGCGAGGCAGGCAAGGTCGAAAACGTCCTTGATGCGGCTCTTGCGTCCCCAATCTGAGGCTTGCGTGTCACGGCCGTATGGTGGGTCGGCGGCGAGCAGGAGTTTCTGGGCGGCCTGCGTCTCAAGCGGTTGGACGAGCGGCGGCGTCGCCCGGGCCCAAGGGCGCGGCGGTTCACGCCATGGGGTGGCGTCGTCGGGCCAGGTGTCGCATCCGGCGACATCCAAGCGGAGACGCCGTTCGCCGTACATCCCTCCGTATTCGATGTCGAGGCGTTCGCCGAACTCGGTGGACGCGACCGTTCGGACTCGGATGCCGGAGTTTTTCCACTGGTCCAATACGACGTTGACGGTGTGACGAAGGTCGTCGACGTCCGTGGTTTCGATGTCCAGGTCAATGCTGGCGCGCGTCGGCGGCCACGCGAGGCGCGCTTGCAGAGGAGTACCCCCTTTCGTGAGCACTTGGGTCCCCTGTTCGCGAAGTTGGAAAAGCAGTTCCAGTGCAAGCGCGTTGCGCAGGACCTCGCGGGTGTAGCGTTCATACTCGCCGTCGGGCGGCTCACGGAACGTGCCGGGGTCCGCGATCAGGGTTGCTTCGTCTTGGGGCGCGAAGAGGGGCACGTTTCGTCACCTGGACTTCCATGCGAGTTCGCGGACGACGGGGAGTGTCGCGTCTTGCAACTCCCGGAAGAGGGGTGCAGGCAGACGAGGCCCGAGCGCGGCCAGCAGAATCGCCACGTCGGGCAATACGTTGAGCGCCTGTCCGGCCTGCCAGAGGCGGTTGAAGCGGGTCCGGGAATCATGGAGAATCCAGTCGGCGATGGGACTGCCGATCGTCGGGTCGGTCGTCAGTGACAGGAATTCGACGAGGACGCGCTCTCGGAACGGCGTGCGGTAGCCGTGGTCCGTGAGGCCGGTGGCGCCCAACCGTTCGCGTTCCAGAAGAAGCACGCCTGTCTTGATCCACGGGTGGTCGTCGTCAAGGCTCCAGATGAGGTCACCCAGTGGCTTGGTCGTCCTCTTGTGGACGACGTGCCAGGGGTCTTGATCGGCGCGGGGTGCGGCGAGTTCGTCCCGCAGGAGCCGGACGTGGGGGTGCTCGACGACGAGGCGCGTGCCGGGGGCGCCGTCTTCGGTCAGTGCCAAGTACGGCGTGGCGTCCCAGACGACGGCGCGCCGCAACGCTTCCGGGCGAAAAAATCGCGTGGCGCGGCGGATGAGCTCCTGCAAGGCCGGGGTCTCATCGTGTTGGGCGCGGACAAGCTTGTAGTGGCCTCGTCGCTCCCGCTCGACGACGCCTTCTTGCCGGAGTCCGGTTAGCCGGGCGCGGACGCTGGATTCTTGGACTGGAGCGTCGAAGGCGCCTTCCAAGCGCTCGGCGAGGTCGGATTGCGTGACGCTTTCCTCGGCCGATAGGGCTTCGAATACGGATAGAATCGCGTCCCGGAGGCTCTTCATAGCTCAGTGAGCGTTAACGCTCATGTAGCATATAAGCTCATCGAGCATAATCAGGGTTCGTGGGGGAATACGGTCGGTGCGGTTTGGCTGGCGCACGCCCGCCCGGGCGGTCGGATCCACTGGACGGATTCGCACCGCTGACGTGGCTAGTCGAGCGCGCCCTCGTCGAGGCGGACCTCTTCGTACGCGGAGCGGGCCTCTTCGTCGTCGAAGAGCATCTCGGGTCCCTGGTGGCCACACCGGTTGCAGACCCATTTGCTCAGCTCGGTGAACCCGGGGACGACGCCGTCGTCGAGCTTGGATTGGCGGATGTCGCGGCTGCCGCAGTTGACGCACGCACGGATCCGCTTGGTGATGGCCATCGTGCCTCTTTACGGGCCGCCGCGTGAAAAGGCTATCCGAAGAGGCGCCAGTCGGGAAGGAACCGGTCCCAGAAGTGGACGCCGAAGTAGGAGAGGATCAGCAGCCAGACGGCGGTCCCGAGCATGAGCGCCGCCCACGTCTTGGTGTCGGCCAGGCCGGTGTACTTGCCCAGTGGGACGCCCACGTAGATGCCGGAGCCGAGGGGGAGGACGGTGAAGAGGGTGAGGCCCCAGAAGTGGCCTTTTCGCAGCCAGGGCCGGCGCTGGTACGCCTCGATCGCCTTCTTCTCCTTCTTGGCGAAGTAGCGGTCGGCGCGGTCCCAGCGGCGCAGCAGGTTGAAGTTCCACAACAGGAAGGCGCACAGGAGCATCTGGCCCCACATGGTGAACGCGAAGACCCACCACCAGGTGAAGCCGGCGGCGATGCCGAGCGCTGCGCTCACGTCGACGCCGAACACGGCGGCGGCCGGGTAGAACGACAGGGTACGCGACGCGATGCCGGCGTCGTACAGGTACAGGAACGGGATGGGTAGGAGGAACAGGAAGATGGGGCCGATGAAGCCGAGGCCGCGAAGCCAATAGTTGCGCGCCTTGGGCGCGACCTCAGCCCGCCACTCGTCCAGCCGTCCGATCGTGTCGCTCGGCGCGCTCGGCGTCGACGGGTCTTCCCGTTCGGCCTCGCGCCGCCCCGCCTCGTTCTCGTCATCCATCAAAGGCCTCTGGTGTCCGCCCGCCTCAGGAGACGGGAGCGACCTTCCCGTTCTTGCGGAGGATCTCGGCCATCTTGCGGGGGATCGTGGCGACTTCGCCCTTCTTGAGTTTGTACGTCTTGGAGTCGAGGCCGACGAAGGGCGGGATGTCGACGAGCGCACGCACGGTGGCGATCGCGTCGTCGCCTTCGGCCGGCTTCTCGGTGGCCTCCTCCGCCGGTTTCTTGGCCGGTGGCTCTGGCGCGTCGGCCTTCGTCGCGTCGGCCGCCGCCTTCTTCTCGGGAGCGGACGCCATGGCGGCCGGGGGCTTCGTCCCAGGGGCCTTCGTGGGGGCCGGGCCGCGTCCGCGCGGCTCGAAGACCTCGCGGCGGTACTT
>CAZXJU010000202.1:0-3890 GCA_964641035.1 uncultured Halobacteriales archaeon
GAACCATTGGGTGGCCGCCCAGAGGCCGACGCCGACCCATCCGGCGACGACGGCCAGATGCACCAGGAAGCCCGTGGCGGCCGCGCGGCCGATCAGGAGGCAGGCCGCGGCCGCCGCGAAGAAGAGGGTGCCGCCCAACGCAAGCCGGGGGCTCACCCGGTGGACCACGCCGCCGTGGCTGGCGGCGTAGAGGAGCAGCATAAAAGCCGCGAGCGCGGCGACCGCGACATCGTCGACCAAGAACAGGACGGCGGCCAACGGGCCGGCGCCAGCGCCGACGGCCAGCAGCAAGTAGCGCGACTCCGTGTCCGGATGCGGCCACCCGCCCGCCATCGAACCTCGGCATACGGGCCGCGGCTCATTACCGTTGCGTGTCGCCGGCCCGAAGCGTACAAGTGCGTTTGCGGGGTTATCATAGCTTGATGGGCAAGCGTGCCGGAGGCAAGAAGGACCCTCCGCCCAAAGGGGACGACCCGGAGCGGTGGGTCGCCGAGCGCCGGGAGTACCGCGCCAAGCTGAGCAAGAAAGCCGGCGGACGCTGGGAAAAGGAAGGCCACGAGGCGCGGATCGCCTACATGGAGGCCGTACGGGAGGCGCTGGAGGCCGAGGGGTACCAGTCGACGCCGTTCCAATGGAGGCACAAAGGCCACGCGTACGGCCTGATCAAGGACCTGGGCGAGAAGCAGATCCACGTCCGGGTCTACGAGGACGGCGTCATCGACGCGGAGATCGAGGTGCACAAACGGTACTTGCAGCACATCTGGTCGCCGCGCCCGTCGGCGCACGAAGAGGTCCACCGGATCCTGGAGAAGCACGGCATCGCGACGGAGCTCGTCAACGAACAATACCTTCCGCAGGTCGGGCCGCTGCGCGACCGGTTCCCCGACCGGCTTGTCAAGGTCAGCCACGTGGCCGGGTCCGCGGCCGCCGTCGTCGGCGGTCTCGTCGTCGCGTCGCTGGCGCGTTTGTACCTGAAGAAGAAGTGACGTGGTCGGGATGCGGATCGTTGTCGAGAGCCGGGAGGACGTCGCCAGTGGCACGATCGCCGCCGCGCTGCGCAAGCGACACGGCTTCCGACCCGATGCGGCCGGCCGGGCGTTCGGCGGCCACGCCGTCGAAGCCTCCGACGACGTGCCCGACACCCTGCTCGTCTCGATTCCGACGCGGCACATCAACGCGGAACACCTCGACGAGGAGCTGGCCGCCTCCGGCCTCACGCCGGACGTGCTCGTCTTCCTCAGCCGGCACGCCAGCCGCAGCGGCAAGCCGACGCTCACCGTCCACCCGCTGGGAAACTACGGCGAGGCGCCGTTGGGCGGCCGGCCCGACCGGTTCACGCCCGCGCCGGCACGACTCATGACGCACACGCTGCGAAAGCTCAAGGAGGCACGCGACGCGGCCGACTACGGCGCCGACGTCGCCTACGAGGTCACCCACCACGGCCCCCTGCTGACCCGGACGCCCGCCTTCTTCCTCGAACTCGGCGGCACCGAGAAGGCGTGGAAGGACGCCAAGGGCGGCCACGTGGTCGCCGGCGCCCTCGTCGACGCGCTCACCACGCCGGTACCGGAGGACCCCGTCCTGCTCGGCTTGGGCGGCGGCCATTATGCGCCCCGGTTCACCGAGGCCGCCCTGACGCGGCCCGTGGCGTACGGCCACCTGTGGCCGCGGCACCGCATGGGCGACGACCACGACCCGGGCCTCCTCGTGCCGCGCCTGGTCGACGCCAGCGCAGACGGCGTGGACGGCGCGCACCTCCACCAGCTTCCCGCCGAGGCGAAGGACGCGGTGCGCGCGGCGCTGGAGAAGGCGGGGATCCCCGAACGGGACCCCGGCCACGTGGCGTGACCGGGATTCGATGCGAATACCACTATACTTTTAAGGTCGCGTCAGGCCTCCCTCCATATAGACGAATCCGAAGGCGGTCTCATGCGTGGAACGGCGTGGACGGCATTTGCGGTGGCAATCGCGGCGATGGCGCTGCTCTCATTGCCCAGTGCGACGGCCGAGCCGGCGCCCGGCCACGTGTGGGTCACCAGCGGAATCCCCGTCAAATTCGCCGGCAACGTGAGCGCGACGGCCGGCGACGCCGTCCTCGTGCTGCGCTCCGGCGGCCAGTTCCTCACGCTCGAGGCCGACGACGCGACGCTGCGGCAGGTCGAGATCATCACGCACTACGCGCTCTTGCCCGACGGCACGCGCGCACCCGTCGAGCAGGTACGTTCGGACACGGCGGTCGCGTTCGACGGCGTGCTCGGCTTCAGCGACGACGCCCGGCTTGCGGCGCAGGCCGACCGGGTGGCCGTCGCCGCCGGCGGCGCCGACGTCGAACCCGAGGCCGCGTGGAGCCAGGCCAAGACGCAACTCACGACGCAACTGACAGACGAACGCGTCGAAGCGGACGTCCCCGCCATGCCCACCGACGTGCAGGAAGCGCCGGTAGACGGCGTCGACGTGGCACGCGCCACGCCCATGCTCCGCACCGCCGACGCGACGGTCGAAGCCGGCGTCCACCACCTCCTCTTCGTATCCGGGTCCGCCACCGACGGCACCACCACGTACGTCGCCGGCCAATCGGAGTCCGTCGAACCCGGCGGCCTCTGGACGCCCGGCGGCCAATGGACGGGCCCCGGAAACCACATCGAGACCACCGTCACCTACCTGATCCTCGAAGCCGCCGACGCACGCCTTCGCGGCGGCGTCGCCGGCGGCGTCCTCGACGTCGCCGCCAACGACCTGCGCCTTGACTCCGACGGCTTGGTCGCACTGCCGTGGGCCAAAGGCGTCGTGACGACGCCCGAGGGCACCCAGACGCTCTCCGGTGAACAGGTCCTCCTCGGCGGCGACCTGACGTGGACGCCCGTCGGCGCCAGCGTCACGAAGGCACCCCAATTGCGCCTGGCGGCGCAGGGCGTGCTCGACTACGTGCACGTCGGCGGCCTCGACGTCGGCTTGACCGACACCGAGAAGGCCGCCGTCGGCGTCGGCGCCGTGGCCACCGCCGGCGCGGCCGCCGCCGTCGTCTGGTACTGGCCGCTCATCAAGTTCGCCGTCAGCGGGTTCTTCGCCGGCCTCTACGCGCGCGTGCCAAAGGACAAGGTGCTTGAGCACGACGGGCGGGAGCGCGTCTACGAGTTGATCAAGAACGAGCCGGGCGTCGCCACGAACAACCTGGCGGACAAGGTCGAATTCGGCTGGTCGACGCTCACCTACCACCTGCGCGTCCTGGAGCGGACCGAGATGATCGTGAGCGTGCGCGACGGGCGCCACAAACGCTTCTTCGACCGCACCAGCGGCCGGTACGCCAACGGACGAAAACACCTGGTGAGCGTGCTCAAGAACGAGTCGACGCGCGACATCGCGACGTACATCCTGCGCGAGCCCGGCACCACACAGAAGGAGGTCGGCGAGGCGTTCGGCCTGGCCCCGTCCAGCGTCCACTGGCACGTGGAGCGGTTGACGGAGGCGGAACTGGTGACGAAGCTGCGTGACAAACACCGGGTCCGCTACCACCCCGGGCCGGGCTGGGAGAGCATCGACCCCAACGACGTCGGGCTCGAAGAGGACCTGGTGGCCTCCGCGGACGCCGTCGAGGCGCCGGCGGCCCGTGTCGCCGCGAAGGCTTAAGCCGGCCGGCCGTTTGGCCGTCGCGTGGCCGCCGAATCGACGACGTTGAGCCTGGACGAGGCGGTCGACCGCGTGGAGAACGCGTTGACGGGTTCCGTCGTCGCCGAGTTGCGGCGGCGCGACCACGTGACGCTCGCCTATTCGGGCGGGCTGGATTCGACGATCCTCGCCAAGCTCTTGCAGGAGCATGCGGACGTGGACGTGTGGTTGGTGGCCGTCGGGGCCGCCGGGTCGCGCGACGTGGAGCGGGCGCGGCGCAACGC
>CAZXJU010000203.1:0-3871 GCA_964641035.1 uncultured Halobacteriales archaeon
GGCGGCCCACTCCACCCGAAAACCGCGCCACAACCGATTAAAAAATATTCAGTAACGCCGGGAAATCGTGAACCTAGTCTCACGCTCATTCAGATTTCTGAACCCACCAAAACGCCCTTTATCAGCGTGCCATATGCATGCACGGGTGGGAGGCCCGGAAGGGCCGAGCCCCGGAGAAGGGATGCGGATGCGAAGAACAATCCAAGGAATAGTCGGAGCTGGACTGGGGACGATCGTCGCGCTGCCATCGGTGGCGGCGCAAGCGGAAACGGGCTTCAACGCGGGCGACACCGCATGGGTATTGATCGCCGCGGCCCTGGTCATGCTCATGGTACCCGGGCTCGCCTTGTTCTACGGCGGCATGGTCCGCCACAAGAACGTGTTGAGCACGCTGCTCCAATGCCTGCTCATCCTTGCGCTCATCAGCGTACAATGGGCGATCATCGGGTACACGCTCGCCTTCGGCACCGACGTCGGCGGCTTCATCGGAGGACTCGACTACGTCTTCCTGGCCGGCATCGGCGTGGCCGACGCGGCACCGCTTGCCCCGACGATCCCGCACCTGGCCTTCGTCTTCTTCCAGGCGATGTTCGCCGCGATCACGCCCGCGCTCATCGTCGGCGCGTTCGCCGAACGCTTCAGCTTCCGCGCGCTCCTGGTCTTCAGCCTTCTCTGGGCGACCCTCGTGTACGACGTGGTGGCGCACTGGGTGTGGGGCGGCGGGTTCCTCGGTCAGATGGGCGCGCTCGACTTCGCCGGCGGGACCGTCGTCCACATCACCGCGGGCGTCGCCGCCCTGGCGTGCGTCCTATACATCGGCGGACGCCGCGGGTTCGGGCAGACGGAGATGCGGCCGCACAACATCCCGCTGACCGTCCTGGGCGCCGGCCTTCTCTGGTTCGGCTGGTTCGGCTTCAACGCCGGCAGCGCCCTGGCCGCCGGAGGCCTGGCCGCCAACGCCTTCGCCACCACCCACCTGGCCGCCTCGTCGGCCGCGCTGGCCTGGGTCGCGATGGAATGGGTCCGCAAGGGCAAGCCGTCGGCCGTCGGCGCCGCCACCGGCGTCGTGGCGGGACTGGTCGCGGTGACGCCCGCGGCCGGCTTCGTCACCCCCGGCGCCTCGATCCTGCTGGGGTTCGTGGCCGGCTTCGTCTGCTATGGGGCCGTCGCGGTCCTCAAAGGCGTCTTCCGGCTCGACGACAGTCTGGACGCGTTTGGCGTGCACGGCATCGGCGGCATCTGGGGTTCGATCGGCACCGGCCTCTTCGCGACGGCCGCCGTCTCCGGCGGCGCCACCGGTCTCTTGGCCACGGAAGCCGGCGGGTTTGGCCTGACGGCGGCCGGCACGGCTCTCGTCGTGAACCAACTGGTCGCGGTGGCCGTGACTGTGGTTTACACGTTCGTGGTCACGTTGGCCGTCTTGTGGGTCACCGACGTCGTCGTCGGGCTGCGGGTCACGGAGCGTGCGGAACAGGTCGGGCTCGACCTCTTCGAGCATGGCGAGCGCGCCTACCATTACGGGTCCGACGCCGTGGCGGAGGTTCCCGTGGCGCACCTGCCGGGGACGCCTGAGGAGACGCCGGCCTGAGGCCGGCTCACGGCGCCCGTCGGCGGAACGCGACGAACGCGAAGGTATACGGTTCGGGGATCTTCGGCCACCGGACCGCGCGTTCGGCGGCCTCGTACCGCATCGGCGTCAACGGGTCGAAGCCGGCGGCGGCCGCCTGCTCGACGAAGGCGCGTAGTTCCGCCTCGTCGAAGATGCGCGTGTCGCCGACGTCGTCGCCGTACGGCCGGACGCCGGCCGTGTCGATCTTGTCGGGCCAATAGTCGGTGCTGACGACGAGCAGTCCTCCCGGCCGGAGGACGCGGCGGACCTCCTGGAGGAAGGCCGGCAGGTCGACGTTGTGTTCGATGACGCTCATGCAGGTGACGGCGGAGAACGCGTGGTCGGGGTACGACGTGGCGGTCAGGTCCTGTCGGCTGTATTGGATGCCGCCGACGCGTCCGGCGCGTTCGACGAAGTAGTCGCATCCGTGGAGGTCCTGGTAGCCGGCGGCTTCAAGCCATTCGAGGATCACGCTGAAGGCGCCGCATCCCATGTCCAGCACGGGTGCGTCGCGAGGCACCTCGTCGACCAGGAGCGCCAACGCCTTCAGGAAATCCCAGCTCTTGGTGCGCGAGTAGTGCGGCACGAGGCCGACGTCCAACAGGACGTCTTCGGCTTGGACGCATGCGTCTCGGCGTTGGAGGACGCCGTTGGACCGGTCGACGTCGGCGAGGGCCGGCTCCAGCCGGCGGGCCAGGCTCCGCGGATGCATGGTCAGGGCGTTGTGGGCCATGCGGAGCTTCTTCCTCAGCGGCCAGAAGCGGTATACGCGAAACCGTTGGCGGACCAGGAAGCGGAACAGGTGCCTCAGCATCGACCCGGTCTCCGCCTGTTTGACACGCTTCCGGGCCACGTCGCGGGCGTTAGAAATGCCCTTCGGTGGGACAATGGGCGTACGAAAAGCGTTTTGGCGTCGGGCCGCTTCGTCGGGCACGAATGGGCGTGCTTGCCGCGGTCGTCAAGATTCTTGCATGGCCGTGGCTGCACCTCGTCTACTTCCTGTCCGGCTTCGTGCCGCGCGACCGGTCGTTGTGGGCGTGCGGCTCGTTTCTTGGCCGGCGCATGGGCGACAATCCGAAGTGGTTCTTCTTGGAGATGGCCCGGCGCCGCGCCGGCGCGGCGCGCGTGGTGTGGGTCACGCGCGACCGTGCCACAATGGAGGCGGCCCGGCGCGAGGGCCTGCCGGCGGTCTCGTCACAGAGCGTGCGGGGGATCTGGATCCAGATGCGTGCCGGCGTCTACGTGGTGGAGCAGAACGTGTGGGACGTCGGGTACTGGTTCTCCCGGCGGGCCGTCCAACTGAACGTCTGGCATGGCGTGCCGCTCAAACGCATCAACCACAGCCTCCAGGACCCCAACCACGCGCTCTACCGTGTGCACCGCGGCACGTGGTGGCAACGGGTCACCACGCTGGTGACGCATCCGTGGGCGCGCCTGAAGCCGGACCTGATGGTCGCGACCAATGACCTGGTGGCCCAACGGATGGCCGACGCGTTCGAGATCCCTGTGGAGCGGGTGCTGGTCACGGGCCTTCCCCGCAACGACGTGCTGCTCGACGAGACGGTCGCGGCGACGGAGTCGGAACGCGCGTTCGTCGACCAGGTGGCGGCCTGGCGGTCTGAGGGGCGCCGCATCCTGTTCTACATGCCGACGTACCGCGACTCGAAACTCCGCACCGAGCACACGTTCCCGATCCGGTGGGACGAACTGGATGCGTGGCTGGACGAGCACGACACGGAGCTGTTGGTGAAGATCCACCCGGCGGACGACGCGCGGCTGCCGCCGGGACAGGACTTCAAGCGCCTGCACCCGCTGGGGCGTTTCGCGGACCCGTACCCGCTCCTGCGGCACACGGACGCGTTGATCACCGATTATTCGTCGGTGTTCTTCGATTTCGTCCTCGTGGACCGGCCGATCGTGTTCTTCGCGTACGACCTCGAATCGTACCAGGCTCACGACCGGAGCCTGTACGACCCGTACGAGTCGGTCGCGTGCGGGCCCGTGGCCACGTCGTACGAAGAACTTGTGGCCGCGCTCGGCGACGCGGTCGGTGGCGCCGACGCGCATGCCCAGGCCCGCCAGCGCGTGCGGCGACGGGTTCACGACCACGTCGACGGCGGCAGCGGCGCCCGCCTGGCCAACGCCTTGACGGCCGCGGTCGCGTGAGCGCGTTTTTGGGCCCCCGGCCTCCTGACGGATGGCAAAGGCTTATCAGGTAGGAGGGTCGTGGCTTGCAGGATTCGCATGACGGAAGCCAAGAAC
>CAZXJU010000204.1:0-1713 GCA_964641035.1 uncultured Halobacteriales archaeon
GGTGGCCCGGGTTCTGTTGACGCCACAGCTGGAAGTTGAGCAGAGTCGGGTCGTTTTCTACGGCCTCTACAGCTGCTCCCAAACCGTAGCCGAGACTCGAGCCGGTCCCGTCGGCCGGAAATTCGCTCCGTTGGCGTTCGGCGTCCTCGTTGGACGACCGGTAATGTTCGGTGGCGCGGTCTACTCCCCATGTGATGACGCGGTCGCCGGCACGGTACTCCGCTAACACGCGCACGGAGGTCTCTTCGCGGGCTTCGCCTTCAAACTCCCCCCGCGACGTCTCTTCGATGAAGACCGGGTACGGCGATGTCGCAGTCACCCATTCGGTGCGAACCAGATCGACATCACGCGTTGTCGTAGGGCCAGAGGTGGTCACCGTCCTCGACCCGTCCGAGCCCACCGTCGCCGTCACCTCGTCGAATTGCGTGACGCGAAGCCGGAGCTCGGTCCGAATCCCGTAGGCGTCTTCGCCGTCGACGTAGGCACGCTCCGCGACGTACGTCCGGTGGTGGAGAACCGTTGCGCCCTCGGCATGCTCGTAGATTGCCACCAGATTTTCGGTGATGTCGCTAAGGTCCTGCCCGAGGTGGATTGTCAGGCCTTGGTAGCGGAACGCTTCAGGACCAGAGGTCAGCAAGAAGCTGTCGTCGTTCGGTCCGAATATCGCCTGTCGGATTCGGAACGAAACCTCTTCGGTTTGGTCCTCGATTGCCAAATCGGCACGAATCACGTCACGTGTCTCCAGGTCGATGTACTGGACGATTTGCACGTCGGACGATTCGTCGGCAAGCCCAAGGTCAACCCGCACGACGTCGTGGATCATGCCGGTCCGGTCGGCCATCGTCGTGATCTCGGGCACTATGAATCCGGAGAATTCGGGCGCTTCGGTCGTGGTCTCTGCCGTTCCCGGCGAGTTCGCCCCGCCCACACCCACTGGGCCGGCGTCGGCGGACACGTGGCCGGCGACCGACCGATTGTCGGCTGAGAAGCTCGCGTAGACAACCTCGTCGCCTTCCCGGGCCGCCGGGATCGTCATCGGGCTGTCGTCCACTTGGCCTTCGGCCGTGCTGACGGCGGTCGCCAGAAGCATCCCCGCCAACAGTACGCCGGCCAATCCGTATCCGAGTCCTTTCGTGAATCGCACGCTACTTCGACCTCCGTGCAACCATACCGACTCGTCCAGCACTTAAACGAAGATTGGATAGGTCGGCTAGGTTTCCGTCGCCGATCCTATATGAAGGTCCGGATGGGGGCCTTGGGTCATCCGCGGCGACGAACGAACATCAGCGTCCCGATGATGGCGGCCGCCGCCAGCAACGCCTCGAAGCCGGCGACGCCCGGCGCGTCATGGTCCACCGCGTGCCCCACGTCGCCCATGCTCGTGACCAAGGCCACGCCGCCGTCGAACGCGACGACCTCCAGGTGCGCCTTCTGGGTGTCCTGGAAGCCCTTGTAGAACGTCTGGTTGTAGACGACCTTCAGGTGCGCTTCGTCGCCGACGCCGAGCTCGAACCCGTCGAGCCGGAACGTCACCGTATCACCGGGCGCCACCGACGGGATCTCCGCCGTCGCGATCGCGGCCGCGTCCGTGCCCAGCCACGCGGCGGTGTTGTTCGACCCGCCCATGCCGGCGTTGTGGATGGTCACATCGATCCCGACGACCGTCTCGCCGTCGACCACGGCGCCCACCTGCGTGATCTCGAACAGCGCGCC
>CAZXJU010000204.1:1813-3797 GCA_964641035.1 uncultured Halobacteriales archaeon
ACGGCCTCCATGCCCAACTGTTCGTTGCTGTGGATCGACCCGTCGAAGTAGAGGCGCTTCCGCTCCTCGACCGGCGGGTCGTCGGAGGCGAAGTTCGTCACCTCCACCCCGTAGATCTCGAGGCCCAAGACGGAGTGTCCGATGACCTTGTACGTCATCTTGTCGGGGTACGCGGCCTGAAGCTCCTCCAGCTGCATCCCGATCTGGAGGTAGTGGTGGTAGAGCGTGATCGGCCCGGGCGCCGGCGCCTCCGCCTGCTCCGGCGTGTCGCCGTGGTGCGCGCCCACGGCCGGCACCAGGAGAAGGACGGTCAGAAACAGGACGGTCGGGACGGCAACGCCAAGACGCAACGAAAGCACCATGCGAGCCGTAGACACGCTCGTATAAAAACCGTTGTGAGCACCCCTCGTTTTGGTCAAACGCCTTAAGGAGGAGCCGTTGCATAGGAGGGACTATGTGCCGCATGTTGGCGCTCCGCGCGCCGACGTACAAGGAAGCCCAAGAACTGCTCACCAAGTTCCGGACCCAGGCCGAGGCCGGCAAGAAAGAGCCGGGCGATCCGGAACCCAAGGGCCACGTCGACGGGTGGGGCCTGGTCGCCTTCGCACCCGGTCAGGTCCGGTACCTCGCCCGGCGGCCCAAGAGCGCCGCGGAGGACGACTACTTCGAACGCGCGCTCGAGATGCTCAAGAACACGCCGAAGGACGCCGGCTACTTCTGCCACCTGCGCCGCGCCAGCGAAGGCGGCGCCAAGCTGGAGAACACCCATCCCTTCATCGCCGGCGGATGGGCCTTCGGCCACAACGGCACCATCAAGGGACACCTGGACGACCCCGGCATCGACTACCAGGGCGACACCGACAGCGAACGCTTCTTCCGCAAGCTCCTCAAACACATGAAGGTCCAGCCGACGTTCGAGGACGCGCTGCGCCGATGCATCGGCGAGATCGAGGCGCATTCCCGCTACACGAGCCTTCTCTTCATCCTCACCAACGGCGACGACCTCTACGGCTACGTCCGCATCGGCGAGGACCTCAAGGACAAGGGCCGGTCGAAGGAAGACCTGGCCGGCTACTACAAGCTCGGCTGGGGCCGCGTCGGCAAGGCGACCGTCGTCGCGCAAGAGCGGACCCACCTGGGCGAGTTCGACGAGTGGAACGTCGTGCCCGACGACCACCTCTTGATCTGGAAGCGCGGCCAGGCACCCCGGATCGAACCGCTGGGCCTGATCAGCGCGACCACGTCCTCGGAGTAAGATGGCGTCGCTGGCCCGGCGGCGCGCGCAGAACGTCCCCGGCGACTTCTACGTCGACGAAACGTGCATCGACTGCGACACGTGCCGGTGGATGGCGCCCGAGACCTACCACGAGGCCGACGGCAAAAGCGCCGTCCACCACCAGCCCGAGACCCCGCAGCAACGCGTGCGCGCCCTGCAGGCGCTCGTCGCGTGCCCCACCGCCTCGATCGGCACGACCGAAAAGGCCGCGGACCTTGGCCAGGCCGTCGCCTCGTTCCCCCTGCCGGTCGCCGACGACGTCTACCATTGCGGGTTCCACGCCGAGTCGAGTTTCGGCGCCGCCAGCTACTTCGTCCAGCGGCCCGAAGGCAACGTCCTGGTCGACGCGCCGCGCTACGCCAGCGCCCTCGTCGAGCGGCTCGAGGAACTTGGCGGCGTCGACCTGATGGTGCTCACGCACAAGGACGACGTGGCCGACCACGCGAAATACGCCGACCGCTTCGGCTGCGAACGCGTGCTTCACGCCGACGACGTGACGCGCGGCACCCGCGACGTGGAACGCAAACTCGAGGGCGACGACGCCGTCGACCTGGGCGGCGGCCTGACGGCGGTCCCGGTGCCCGGCCACACGAAAGGACACACCGTATTCCACTACCGGACCTTCCTCTTCACCGGCGACCATCTGGCGTGGTCCGAGAGCCGCGGACGATTGACCGCGTTCCGGCGGGCGTGCTGGTACTCGTGGCC
>CAZXJU010000205.1:0-3725 GCA_964641035.1 uncultured Halobacteriales archaeon
TTCGAGCATATGTTTCTCGTCGTGGTCCTCGTCGCCCGAGGCATACCCGATTTCGCCCAGAACGCCCATGTGTCGGCACGCCAGCCCCGCTCGTTGCGCTGCCTCCTGGTAAAAGGAAAGTGAACGCGTAACCACGGGCATGCCCTGCCACGTACCGTCCGGCCGGTCTCCGAACATTACGTTGGCGTACATCCGACCATCCGCAGCGAGGTGGTCACGCACAAACGACAGGGCGCCTGCCAGAACGTCATCGGACATATGGAATAGGACCGAAAACGACCACACGCAATCGAACTCGGGGTCCAACCGGAGCCGAGTGAGATCCTCAGCCAAGCGTAGCGTCGGGTTCTTGTGGGTCAACCCGGCTTCCTCCAGCTCCTTGTGGGCCTCCCGAAGCACCCCGTCGCGAACGTCAATCCCTGTATACTTTCCCTCCTCGAGATACGCAATCATCGGAATGCCGCCGCGGAGGGTGCCGCAGCCAAGGTCAAGAAGACGATCGGTCGGCGCAAGGCCGTGATCTTTGAGGAAGTTGATTTGGAAATCCCGTTTCATTCGCCAGAGGTGCGCCGGACCCACCTTGGCGTGGCGCCGCTCCTTCTTCGACATGAAAAGCGGGCTCAGTTTCGTCCGGATGCCCTTCAGCAGCTGCAACATCGGCCCCAACGTTCCCCTTGCTTCGCCTCCGCACCGTCCGTCGGCCGCAAAAAGCCGCCCGAACAAGGCGCGCCAACAAAGCGTCACGAATCAAATCCCCTTTAAGACTGACGCTTTGTTCGCTCGCGCCAGTAGGGTAATGGACATCGTCGAGCACCCACCCAAGGATGCGCCCGATGCTCCACCTGCTGTGGAACCCGCCACCGAGCCTCCGTGGAGTCGACGGATGCGAGCATGGCTTCGGACCCCCCATGACGGCGGGCATGGACGAGTAAGGATTGTACGCCTGCGTGCTGTCATACGGGTGCCGTTCTCGCCCCACTTGGAAACCTCGGCGCGCCGCGCGTTGCCAAGAGCGGCGCCCAACCCAAGGAAGAGACGCCCCCTAAAGTGGGCACTGGGTCCAGGTCGCAGCCTTGAAACCACGTCGTGTCCATGCGTACGCCGTGGCGGACGACGAAGACGGCTCGTTCACGTTCCCGCAGCACATGCCGCTGGCAACGGCGCAAGAGCTCTTGGCGGAGGCGTACGAGAAGGTCAACGCCGGCAAGGTCATCCGGCGGACCACCAAGCGCGCCCGCAAGGAGGGCCACGACCCGCCGATGAACATCGGGTACGTCGCCGAGCCCTCCGTCGTCGAGTTCCCCGACGGGCTCGGCGTGAGCCTCGGCGCCGACATCCTGCTGTACGACGAGTTCCCAGGCTTCCGCCGGTGCCTTGCGATCTTCGAGGAAGAGGTCGGCGGCCAACTCATGAAGAAGCTCAAGAAGCTCGTGCGCAAGTGGGAGAAGCGGAACCGGGGCCCCAAAGCCTAAGCGCGCCCGCGGCCATGCCGGCGCCATGAAGGTCTTCGTCGCCGGCGGCTCCGGGTTCGTCGGCAGCCACGTCGTGCGCGCCCTGCGGGACGCCGGGCACAAGGTGACCGTGTTCAGCCGGGACCCGGAGCGCGGAGGCTTCCAAGGCGACGTCGTCACCCACCGAGGCGACATCGCCCAGCCGGCCACGTACCGCGACCACCTGACCGAGATCGGCTACGACGCGGTCGTCCACTGCGTCGGCCTGATCAAGAACCGGCGGATGAAAGGCCAGACGTTCGAACGGATCGTCGCCGGCGGCACGAAGGCCCTGGCGGACGCGGCCGAGGACGCCGGCGTCGGCCGGTTCGTCCTCATCAGCGCCAACGGCGTAACCGACGGCGGCACCTCCTACAACGAGACGAAGCTGGCCGCCGAGGACGCCGTCAAGGAGTCCGGCATGCAGTGGACGATCCTGCGGCCCAGCCTGATCTTCGGGGAGGGAGCCGACTTCAGCCACCAGTTGCGTTCGCTCATGAGACTGGGCGCCATCCCCTACTTCGGCCGCGGCGCGTTCCGGTTCGCGCCCGTCTCGGTCCAAGACGTCGGCCATGCGGTCGTGCGCAGCCTGGAACGCGACGAGGCCGCCGGCGCCACCTTCCACTTGTGCGGCCCCGACGTCGTGACCTACAAGGAGATCATCAAGGGGATCAAGGCCGTCGCCGGCTCCCACGCCGTCGTCTTCCCGATGCCAAAATGGATGGTGCGCACCGGCGCCTTCCTCCTCGGCTGGCTTCCCTTCTTCCCGGCGACCAACGAGGCGCTGACGATGCTGTTCGCCGGCAGCACCTGCCCCGAGCATTCCTGGCGCGACGTCCTCGACATCGAACCGGAAGGCTTCCACGCAGGCGTCCAACGGCTCTTCGGGTGACCAGAGCCGACAGACACTTACCAAGGCAACCACGATCCGTGGCGGTCGCATGGACGCGCAAGGCCGCCAACGAGCCATCCGCCTTCGACCATGGCCCGACCGGCCCGAAAAGAAACGCGCCGAACGCCTGGCCTCCTGGTTCGGTTGGTTCGGCGCACACTGGTTCTACCTGAAGCGGCCTTGGATCGGCGCCGTCTACCTCGTGTTCGCCTGGACTTTCGTCCCGCTGGTCCTGGGCGTCGTCGACCACGTACGCCTCGCCGCCATGAGCCCCACGGACTTCGAACGCCGCTACGCGCCCCCGTCCCCGCCCGACCTTCCGAGGTTCGACCCGCCAGCCGACCGGTGACACCGACCCCACAAAGGCTATAACGAGGTGCGACGGCTGGTCCCGTGATGACGCTCCGCGGCCTACTCGTCGGACTCCTGTTCCTTGCACCCCTCGTGGCCGGCTGCCTTTCCGGCGGCCCCCTCGACGAGGAGGCGGGCGACCCGTACACCACGCGCGGAATCTTGCCGCCCGAACTCCGGGAGAAACTCACCGAACCCGTCTACGAGATCCTCGGCCACTTCGAACACAAATTCACCGGCACCGAAGGCGTCCAACTCTACGTCGACTACTACCTTCCCGACGTGCCCAGCGACGTGAAAGCCCCCGTCATCCTCGTGTTCACACCGTACCAGAGCACGACACCCGGCGAGGTCCACCCGGCGCTCGGCGACGACCCCGCGTACCGCTCGAACCTCGTCGAATACTACGTGCCCCGCGGCTACGCGGTCGCCTTCGCCGACGTGCGCGGCAACCACCAGGCCGGCGGCTGCATCGACCAGACCGGCCCCGGCCAATGGCAGGACGGCTACGACTACGTCGAATGGCTCGGCACCCAAGACTGGTCCAACGGCAAGGTCGGCATGTGGGGCGTAAGCTACGACGCCGAGACCCAGTTCACCACCGCCATGATGGCGCCGCCGCACCTGACGACGATCGTGCCCGTCGCCAGCGTCAGCAACCAGTACGACTGGAACTTCTACAACGGCGTGCCGTACGAAGGCCAACCCTTCTCCGGCATGTTCGGCTACTTCCTCGGAAGCGCCCTCCCCTCCGGCGACCCGATGGACGCCACCGTCTACCCTGAGAAACTCACATGCCAGCCGGAGGCGTTCGGTGCCGGCACCGACTTCAGCGGCGACAACACGACGTTCTGGCAGGAACGCGACTACCGCCACATGGCCGACCAGATCGAAGCGAGCGTCCTCCACGTGCACGGCCTGGCCGACTGGAACGTCCGGCCCGTGCACATCGACCCGCTGTTCAACGACATCCAAAGCGAGAAACGCGGCAT
>CAZXJU010000206.1:0-3715 GCA_964641035.1 uncultured Halobacteriales archaeon
GGTAGAAGACGGTGACGAAGACGGAGAAGGACTGCTGGATCGCGGCTCCGCCGTCGGCGCCCGACTCGTCGCCGGTGACCGACGGGGCCGGCCGGACCTCCACATGGAGCGCGCCGCCCGCGTCGTAGTTGCGCGTCGTGGTGTCGACCGGCACCACGATCTTGACCGGTGCGGCGCCGGCGCCTTGGCCGAGCGTCGCCTCGGAATCCGGGTTCGACAGCAAGACCATCATGCGGTCCGCCAAGTCGGTCGTCGGCTCCCAATCCAATTCGACGACCACGTGGCGCGCCCCGGCGTCGATCTTGAACGTGCGTGTCCGGTCGTCGGTGTCGTCCCAGGCGCCGCAATCCGTGTGGTCGGCCTGTTCGGCCGTCGGTCCGACGGCGACCATGCAGGAGACGAAGCCGTCCCACGGCGTCGTTTCGTCGTAGGCCAGGTGTGCGCGGGCGGCGTCGAGCAGGAAGTCGAGTTCGGCCGTCGAACCGATGGACAGGACGACGCGTTGGGTGACCGACTCGTAGCCCGGGCCGGTGGCCGTCAGGGTGCGTTCGCCGGGTGGCACGTCGTGGAAGGCGTACGCGCCGTCGGGTCCCGTCGTCGCCTCCTGCGCCGGGTTCTGCACGCGGACCGTGGCGTTGGCGATGGGGAGCTGGTCGACGGTGAGCACGTGGCCGGTGAGCACCGGCTGGTCCGTGACAGGCCCAGTGGGGGTGCCGGTCGTGGCCGTCGGGGGCGCGTCGCCTCCGAAGCATCCGGCGAACGCCGCCACGAAGAACAGAAGGACGGGGAGTGTGGCCGGGGCCGTCCGACGCATGATGCGCATCCAGGCTGCCGGGACGTATTTAAGAATTGTCGGTGCGGCGTCGCGGCGCGGCTACCGGGTCCCGTTGGCCGCGGGCACCTCGACGAGTTTCACGCCTGGAACGTCGAGGGCGGTCCGGATGTTGTCCAGGATGTCTTCCGGGACCGGGTCGTCGACCCGGAGGATCGAGACGGCGGGGCCTCGCTCCTCGATCCGGCCGACGACCATCTGGGCGATGTTGATGTTCGCGTCGCCGAGGATGGTGCTGATCTTGGCGATGGTGCCGGGTTGGTCGCGGTGGCCGACGACGAGGAACCGGCCGGTGGGTTTGAACTCGACGTCGTACCCGTTGATCTCGACGATGCGGCCGCCTAGGCGCGCCATGTGGGTGCCGAGCACCGTCACGTCCTCCTTGTCGGTCTTCAATGTCAACCGGACGCTGGAGGTGTAGTCCTCGACGTCCTCCGTCTGCGTGAGCGTCGACTTCAGCCCGAACGCTTTCGCCTTCTGTTCGGCGTTGACGAGGTTCACGCGGTCGGCGCTGGCGCGTCCCAGGATGCCGACGAGGCCGCCGGCGAGCATCGGCTGCACGTCGAGCGCGGCGATCTCGCCGCGGCAGTCGACGGTGAGGGCGCCAGGGTGACCTTCGGCGAGTTGCACGGCGAAGCGGCCCATTGCCTCGACCAGGCGCAGGTACGGCGCGAGCGCCGGGTCGGGCGGGTGTGTGAGGTTGGTGGCGTTGCGGACCTTGCCTTCGAGAAGGTAGTCGGCGACCTGTTCGGCGACCTGGCGTGCTACCTTGTCCTGGGCTTCGCGGGTCGAGGCGCCCAGGTGCGGTGTCAGCACCACGTTCGGCAGGCCCAGCAGGGGCGACTCGCTTGGCGGTTCCGTCTCGAAGACGTCCAGGGCCGCCCCGCCGAGTTTGTCGTCCTTGAGGGCGGCGGCCAACGCCGCCTCGTCGACGAGGCCGCCGCGGGCCACGTTCACGAGGATCGCGGTCGGCTTCATCGTCGCCAACCGCTGGGCCCCGATGAGGCCTTTCGTCTCGTTGGTGAGCGGCGTGTGCAGCGTGACGACGTCGCTGCGCTGAAGGAGGTCGTCCAGGTCGCACAGTTCGATGTCGAGGCGTTTGGCGGCGTCCTGGCTCACGTACGGGTCGTAGCCGAGGATCCGCATCTGGAACGCTTTGGCGCGCGACGCGACCTCGCGGCCGATCCGGCCGAGGCCGACGACGCCGAGGGTCTTGTCGGCCAGTTCGGTGCCGGCGAACTTCTTGCGGTCCCAGCCGCCGCCGCTGACCGTCGCGTGGGCCTGCGGGATATTGCGGGCGACCGACAGCATCATCGCGAGCGTATGCTCGCACGCGGAGAGCGTGTTGCCCAGCGGCGTGTTCATGATGAGGACGCCGTGGCGCGTGGCGGCCTCTTCGTCGATGTTGTCGACGCCGACGCCGGCGCGGCCGACGACGCGCAAGGTGCGTGCCGCGTCGAGGATCTTGTCGGTCACGTGGGTGCCGCTTCGGACGATGAGCGCGTCGTACCCGTCGATCGTTTTGACCAACTGGTCCTCGTCGAGGCCGGTCTTGACCTCTACGTCAAGCCCCCGCTCCTTGAGGGCGGAAAGACCAGCGTCGCTGAGCGGGTCGGTGACGAGGACGCGGGGCATCGGCGCCGCAAACCCTGGGGCCGGTTAAAAAGGGCGGGGCGAGGATTTCCGGTGGACGCGCCGCGGACGCCCTCCGGTTTCGTCGGATGACCGAGGAAGCGTTATGACACGGCCATGCGCTTAATGGGGGCCTGGTGAACAAAATGTTCGTGGCAGAGCTTCGGGTCGTGCCCGTCGGCGACGGCTCGTCGATGGAACCGGCGATGGAGAAGGTGGCTGACGCGATGGACGCGACCGGCCTGGCGTACGACATCGGCCCGATGGGGACCACGTTCGAGTCCGGGACGCTCGACCAAATCCTCGACGCGACCAAGGCGGTCCACGAGGCCGTCGTGAGCGTGTCGCCCCGGGTCCTGACGGAGCTGTCGATCGACCATCGGAGGGACAAGGAAGAGACCATGGACACGCTTTCGCGCGTGGAGGCGTGATTGCGATGTCGTGGACGAAACAAGGGTATCCGGACAGCATGAAGAATCTGGACCCGGAAGTTCGGGAGAAGGCGATTGAGATCGCCAACGCGCTCGTAGAGGAAGAGGAGTACGACGAAGGTCGCGCCATTGCGATCGCCACTGCGCAGGCGAAGAAGAGCGTGGGTGACGGGTCGGGCTGATTTCCCGCTTGGACCGGAAACCGCTTAAGCGGGCAGGCCCCGCTACCCGCCGATGCGAACAGCGGCGGCTTGGTTACTGGCGCTGGCATTCTTCCTGCTCGGCGGCTGCATCGATTCGTTCGGAGGGCCGGAGCCCTGCGCCGCGCCCGACGCGTGGACGCTCACGGGCCCCCTGGTCGGTGAGGACACGGCCAGCCGGACGACGCGCGGCCACGCCAGCGTCTTGGTGCGGATCGCGAACAACGCATCGCACGACGCGCGGCTTTGGCTGGAAGAGGACCTGGACCGGTCGGGCGTCCCGGTCGTCAACTTGCACGACCCGAACAAGCTCCGGGCACCGGGCGAGGCGGCGTTGGCGGTCGCGTCGATCCCGAACTCGCGTTCCGCGGAGCCGGTGTCCGTCTACGCGGTCGCAATCCTCGATGAGCCGGACGGGTGTGAGCCGCGCGGGACGGCACCGATCGAGGCCGCCTTCGAGGCGCCCGAGCCCGGCGAAGCCGTCGAACCCGGCAACGGCGTCCTCGTCCACACCGCCGGCTTCTGGCGTTCCAACGGGACGCTCTTCTACACGAACATGGACCGCGTGCACAACGACACGCGGTTCGACCGGGCCGGCTGGTACGAGTACGGGGGCGGCG
>CAZXJU010000207.1:0-3693 GCA_964641035.1 uncultured Halobacteriales archaeon
CGACGACAACGCGGGCGGGCACGCGCAGGCGGCCGCCGGCCAGGTCCCGCTGGGGATCCTGGGCGACACGGAGGACAAGGACGAGCTTCTGGAACTCGTGGAGGAGGTCGTCACCCGCCAGTACTACACGGCCGCCGGCGTGACCGAAGAGGACGAGGGCGAGCCGGAGGCGGCCTCCGAGTCTTCTTCGGAGGACCAGTCCCGGGTGGGCAACGGGGCGCCGGCGATGCGGAGCCGGGTGCGGCGTCGGGGTTCGTGACGTCGGCTTATTGGTCCCGGAAGTCGAGCCAGATCCGTTGGTTGAGATCGTTGCCGAAGAGCCGGTTGAAGTCCTTCCAGCCATCGAACGTGTCGCGCAGGATTTCCGAGCCGTGACCGGCTCGGAGCCATGGCGCATACGCCCGCGCGGCGTCGATGCCCGGGGATTCGTAGAACCAGATGCGTTGCTCGCGGTCGGATTCAGAGACCCCGCGCGCCCATTCGGCCAGTCCGGCCGTGTCGTCGCCGGGGCACAGGAGGACCGCGAGCGCCCACGATTCCGGTAGCGGATGATGGAGAAGCGACTCGACATCGGTCAAGACGAGGTTCCGGCCTGTGACGCGCTCTACAATCTGCTGGGTGACACCCAGGCAATCGCCGTCGGATGCCAGAAGGTACGCGACCGTGTCCAGACGATGCCGGCGGATGACGGCTACCCGTTCTGGGTGACGGGTCGGCGGGAGCGCCACGCGGTCACCTTAGACGCCGGCCGCGTCAGCGATTTCGCGGTGCGCCTTGGCCTGCAGCCGGGTGAGGAACCGGTAGTTGTGGACCGTGAACAGTACCTCGGTCCCCAAGTCGGTGAGTTCGTAGCGGTCTACCGGGGGGTCACGCCCAACGTCGCTCCGGCGGCGGATGAGCCCATCACGCCGCAGGCGACGGAGCGCCCGCGTCAGGGGCGTGTCGCTTTTTCCTTGGACGAGGCTGTCGCGGAGCTCGGCGTACCGTCGAGGGTGGCCGACGAGCTGGTCGAGCACTCGCGCATCAACGAGGTTCGTTTTGGCCAGGAGCCGGTGTGCGAGTCGGGAAACGTCGTCTGGCTCTGGATCTGGGAACGCCAGCTCTTTCTCCGACATAACACACTATAGTGTGTGTCACTTATAAAAGGCCGCCGGCGCATCGACCGCCGATGGAATCGAGGCTGACCGCGTCTCGACGCCGTCGCCAGGGGCGGCCCGCGACGTACCCTACGTACCCATGCTCGGCCACCTGATCCGTGCAACGGGCACTCGTGCGCCGCGTGCCTTCTTTCCCAGCCATGAAACTAAAATATTGGATGAGGATACAATAACTTGGAAATGCATCCGAATCATTGGTTTGAGGATGTCTTCGGTGCCCGGGCCAACGTACGGCTATTGCGGCTCTTCGCCCGCGACCCGGCCAGGCACTGGACCGAACGTGAAGCGGCCCAGGCGCTCGGCATGAGCACGAGCACGGCCCACGCCGCACTCCGGCGCCTTTCGCATCTCGGCATCCTGGAGGACCGGATGGTCGGAGGCAGCCACATGCTACGCCTGGATCCGGACAACTCCATCACCGAAGACGTGAAGGCCTTGTTCGAACGCGAAGCCGCGGTGTGGGAACGCGTCCGCAAGGCCGTCGCCGAGACCGTGCCCCCAGGCGTCGCGTGCTACTTGTTCGGCAGCTCAGCCGCGGGCAGCGCGCGCCCCACGAGCGATATCGACTTGTTGATCGTCGCCCGAGAACAGATCGAGGCCGACAGCGTCGCAGCCGCCGTGCGACTCGCCGTTCTCGAACATTTCCCGGGAGATCTGGAACTAATCGCCCTCGGAAGAGAAAAGGCATCGCAAGAACGCGCCGCCGCCCTCCTACAAGACGTTCGGAACCAGGGAGAGAAGCTTGGCGTCACGAGCCTAGACGAGGTGCTCTCGTGACGCCACCGCGGGGAGCACGCACGCGACGCGGAGACCCGGTAAACGCTCGGAACCACTGGGAGAAGGCGCAACGGTTTCGTGCGCAGGCGGAACAAAACGCCGATCAGGCAGGATGGGACGGGGCCGTGTCAAACGCCATTCTTTCGGGAATCCACATCGTCGACGCCGTTTGCCTCCACTACTTGAGAAGACGGAATGCCAGCGAAAACCATCGTGACGCACTGAGACTCTTGGCGCAAGCCAAGGACCTTGCCGCCGACGCCCGGGACGGCTTGAACCGTCACGTCGGCGCGCTACTCAGCATGAAAGGGTTCGTCCAATATTCGGACAGCGTCGCGACTCCCAACGACGCCCGGGAAGCGTTGCAGCACCTCGACCGCGCATTTCGAGTGGCCCGGCCCGTCGCCCAAACGGCCGGATGGTCCGACCAGAAGTGACCCAGACCCGCCGCGCCACGCGGCACTTTAAGAAGGACGTCGGGCTTGGCCGGCCTACGTGCTCGAACGCGTCGACGACAACCTTCTCCTCGTAGGTACCGCCCATGTGAGCGCCCAGAGCGTACGCGAGGTCGAGCAGGCGATCCAGGACTTCGCGCCGGAGGTCGTCTGCGTGGAGCTGGACGAGCGGCGCCTGGAGACGCTCGAGAACAAACGCAAGTGGGAGCAGACGCCGGTCCACTCCTTCCTAAAGGGCGACAAGGTGTGGCTGTTCCTCACCCAGGTCATCCTCGCGTCGTACCAGCGCCGGATGGGAAAGCAGTTGGGCATCGAGCCGGGCGCGGAGATGCTGGCGGCCGTGCGTGACGCCCGTGAGGCGGGCGCCGAGGTGGTGCTGGCCGACCGCGACATCGGCATCACGATGCGGCGGGCGCACCGCCGGATGGGGTTCTGGGAGAAGACGAAGCTCACCTGGCAGATCACCCGCGCCATCATCGGAGGCGAGGAAGAGGAAGAGGTCGACGTCGAGGAACTCCTCAAGGAGGACGTGCTGACGCGGATGATGCAGGAGCTGGGCGAGATGGCGCCTTCGGTCAAGGAGGTCGTCCTGGACGAGCGAGACACGTACCTGGCGGAGAAGATCCGGCGCGAGCACGCGGCCGGGCGCAAGGTGCTCGCCATCGTCGGCGCCGGCCACCTGGCCGGCATCAAGCAGAAGGTGACGCCGCCCGCCGAACACGTCGACCTGTCCGCGCTCGAAGACGTTCCGGACAAACCGTTCAGCGTCGCGAAGCTCATCGGGTGGGGGTTCCCGCTCGGCCTCATCGCCCTCCTGCTTTACTTCGCCTGGCTCGGGTTCCAAGAAGGCAATTACTCCAAACTCATCGACTCGGCCGCCGCGCTCTTCCTGTGGGGCGGCGGGCTCGCCGCCCTGGGAGCGCTTCTTGCACGCGGGCACCCGTACTCGATCGCCACCGCGTTCGTCACCGCGCCCTTGGGCATCCTCCACCCGGGCCTGGCCACCGGCTGGTTCAGCGGCTTCGTCGAGGCGTGGCGCCGCACGCCCGTCGTCAAGGACTTCGAAGGGCTCGCGAGCATCGAGACCAGCAAAGACTTCTGGAGCAACCGCGTGATCCGCGTGGTACTCGTCGCCGCATTCACCAACCTGGGCGCCATGGTCGGAGGGTTCATCGCGGCCGGGACCATTCTAAGCAACCTGGAGATCATCTGAGGACGTCGGATGGGATACGAGGACTACCAACGGACCTACAACCCGGAAATCTACTACGGGACGCAGCGGAAACGCAAGCCCCGGTTCGGCA
>CAZXJU010000208.1:0-3643 GCA_964641035.1 uncultured Halobacteriales archaeon
CGTCGGTGGGGACGCCGGACGGGACGAGGTTCTCCGTCTGGATGAGGGCGCGCGCCCCGTCGGCCACCAGGTATTTCGCATGGTTGAAGACGAGGCGGTCGTGCGCCGCCAGGTGGACGTGGGCGCCCGCGTCGACGAGGATGGCGGCCAGTCCGTCGCGGACGCGGCGTTCCCACGGCTCCAGGCCGACGGGCTGTTCGTCCAAGAGCACGCGGACGTCGACGCCGGCCGAGGCCTTGGCGGCCAGGTCCTCCGTGATCTGCGTGTCGAGCATGTGGTACACGTTGAGCCGGATGCTGTGGTTGGCGGTGGCGATGACGGCGCGGACGACGGCACGGGATTCGTCCGGGGCCACGTACACGAGGAGGCCGCCGGCCGTCTCGAGGAGGGGGCTCGGGTGGTCGGTGGCGCCGACGTAGCGGCGTTTCGGTTCGTGCCAGTCGGCGGCGGAGTCGGTGTCGGCGAAGGCGCCGGCGTCCGTGTTTCGCGCGTACCAACGCAGGAACGGGGCGCCGACCAGGTCGACGGGTTCGCCGGTCCAGCCGTCCGCGGCGTCGCCCTTGTCGTAGACGACGACGTCGGAGATGTCGCCGGCGTTCGCCAGTCGGATCTCGTCGCCGTCTTGGGCCAGCCGGAAGTGGCCGTCCTCGGTCATCGTGGCTGTGGTCCCGTCGCCGGCGAGGACGACGTAGTCCGGTGGCGGGCCGCCCGCTTCGGTCCAGGATGTGGCGTTGCCGGCTAGTAGGATCGAGGCGCCCGGGGCGAGGCGTGCGCCGTCGGGCCAACGGAGAGTCCCTTCGCCGTCGGAGAGGGACCAGCCGGCCAATTCGACGGTGTCGGGTCCCACGTTCGTGATCTGGACGGCATCGTCGGCTTCGGGTCCGGGCAGGTCGACGGCGAAGCCGGTGACCAGCAGGGGTCCGGACGGGGCGTCGTCGGCGGCTGCCGGGACCGCCAGCAGGACAAGGAGCAGCAGGACGATGGGGCCGCCGACGCGCACGGGCCGGCCAGGCTGGGCGCTGCTCATAAGGTATGCGGGCGGGGCGCGCAAGGGTTTACGTCGCGGCGGGCATCCCGCCGCGTCCGGTGGGCGCGTAGCATAGCCTGGACAATGCGCAGGCCTCCTAAGCCTGATGTCAGGGGTTCGAATCCCCTCGCGCCCGTTGCCACGCGACGGCACCAAAAACCCTTTTGAGCGCACGGAGGATAGTTTCTTCCAGATGGGTTCCCGATTTCTGCTTCTGGCCGCCGTCGCCGTCATGCTCGGCACGTCCACCGCAGGCTGCGTCTTTGACCGGTCGCCCTTCCAATCGGCGCCGTACGACTTCATCCGGGACGACCCGTACGGGGCGCTCTTCATCGAGATCGATCACGTGGCGGGCGAGGCGCCTCATTCGTCGGCCACCAGCCTCCTGCAGCAGCGGGCCGGCGAACGCTTGAGCAAGCCGGATGGCATGACGGTGGAGACGTCCAGCTTCGATGGGGGCCGCGACGCGTGGAGCGTGGATGACCTGAAGGCGGCCGAGGACAAGAACCGCGACCAACGGCCTGGCGGCAACACGATGGTGCTCTACGTCCTCTACGTGGACGGCGAGTTCGAGGAGAACAGCGGCGTCATCGGGATCCATTACGGGTCGACGAGCGTCGCGATCTTCAAGGAGCGGATCCGCAGCGGCTCCTTCACGGGCCCGTTGGGGCTTTCGGTGGCGGAAGCGGAGCAGGCGGTCCTGGTGCACGAGTTCGGCCACGCGATCGGCTTGGTCAACCGGGGGATCCCGATGGTCGAGGACCACGAGGACGACGAACACCCGGGCCACTCCGACAACAGCGACAGCGTGATGTATTGGCGGGTCGAGACGAGTGAGATCGGGTTGATCACGGGCGGCCCGTCGAACCAGTTCGACGCGCAGGACATCGCGGACATCCGGGCGGCCGGGGGCAAGTGACGGTGGGCGACGAAGGCAAACTCTACGAGGACGCGCTGAAGCTCTCGGTCAACAAGAACCTGGCCGACATCAAGACGCTGCTGGATTGGGCGGTGAAGGCCGAAGGGATCGACGAGAAGCTCAAGCACATCCGGCAGTCGATGGAGCTGTTGAGCGACATCGAAGGGAACCTGGCCGAACTGCAATAGGGCGGGCCGGGTCACTCTTCCGCGGGGCCGGCGAATTCCTGGTCGAAGGAGAACCCGGCGGACCGGCCGCCGTCCTTGACCTGCCAGTCGACGCTGTCGGCGGTCGGCATCTGGCGGATTTCCCGCAGCCGGTGGACGACGGGGTCGAGGTCGGCCAGGCGTTTGGCGACGCCCTCGATGTGGCCGTCGCCGACGACGGCGACGGTCCGGTCGGCACCGCGGGCCTCCTCACGGATCCGGTGGGCCATGCGGTCGTCCCGTTCGTCGATGACCACCCGTTTGATCGTCGGGAACTTGTCCTCCAGCTCCCGGATCATCGATTCCGGGTCTTCTTCCAGCCGCGCCATCTCTTCCTTCAGGTCGTCTTGTTTCTGGCGGCCGAAGCGGAGCTTGACGAACTCCCAGAAGAACCGGAGGCGTTCGAGCACCCCCATCTGGTCGCTCAACCGGCCGACCATGGCCTGCGCGTCGTCGTCGATCAACGCGAGTCGGGCGCCGACGGCGTGGGCCGCGTGCGCCGCGTGGCGCATCTCGCCGCCGACCTCGGCCGCGCCCACCTGTTGCGCCATCTGTTGCTGGAACTGCGCCAGGCGCCGGTACGCGGCCGGCGTCCCCGGCGGGATCTCCGGGGCGGCCTGGCCCGGCTGCGTCTGCATCAGCGTCTGGAAGCGTTGCTCGTCCAGTTCGAGGCAGACGACGTCGGGCGCCTCTTCGCGGATG
Organism: uncultured Halobacteriales archaeon; assembly: GCA_964641035.1. Taxonomy (GTDB): domain Archaea; phylum Thermoplasmatota; class E2; order JACPAO01; family JACPAO01; genus CAZXJU01. The sequence continues at coordinate 2,855 of CAZXJU010000208.1, forward strand.
AGGCGGTCGAGTTGGTCTCCGATGTCGAAGACGTGGCCGACGCCGAGCAGGACGAGCCGCACGTCGCGTCGATGCGGCCGACGTTAGTTAAAGCCTCACGTGCCGCTGGGTGGGTCCCAGTGGGCCAACCGGTCCATGCTCTCCTTCAGGCGCCGCTCCTCGTGGCGTTTGCGGCGTTCCTTGTCCGACAGGCGCGTCTCCTGGAGCATGCTGCTGAGGTCGCGTCGCACCACTTCGAAGTGCGGCACGCCGGTCAGGGTCAAGACGTCGTCTTCTTCGAGTTCCTCGGTGCCTTTCTTCGTGGTGCGGCTGCGGCGCCGCTTGCCTTTGACGAGGTGGATGCGGCCGAAGCCGAAGAGCCCGCCGAGCAGCCCCTGCTGGGTGGACATGCCGGAGGCGTCCTTGAGCAGGAGGACCGTCTCGGTGCGCGGAGCCAACCCGTGCCGCACGACGACGCGTTGGGTGGTCACGTACGCGTGGGTCGCCTGTCGTTTCGCCTCCCGGACGATGAGCGACAGGGCGGTGAAGGCGGCGCCGATGGCCAGTGGGTTGTACTCGGCGAAGGCGCCGGGAAGGAGCGCGCCCGCCTGGTCGGCGACGGCGCCGGTCAGGACCGCGGCGACGGCCGCCGCGTGCAGCGCCAGGGCGCGGCCATGGCCGCCCCACCGGTGGCGGGCGTATCCGTGCAGCAGCACGAGGAAGACGAAGGCCGCGTACCCCGACCAGAACCCCCAGGTGCCCCCCAACGCCCGTTCGACGTTCCAACCGACAGCCGCCCAGGCGAGCCAC
>CAZXJU010000209.1:0-1346 GCA_964641035.1 uncultured Halobacteriales archaeon
GCATGCGGCGCACGTGGCGGCGGCTCCCGAACGGTTCGACCTGCCGACCCCGTTCCCGGTCGGCGGCGTGAACGCGTACTACCTTCCGGGCGAAACGCCCACCCTCGTGGACACCGGAACGCGGACCGGGCCCGCCCGGCGGGCCCTGGAGAAGCAGCTGGACGGCCGGCCCGTCGAACGGGTCGTGGTCACCCACGGACACGTCGACCACTTCGGCCTGGCCGGACACGTCAAGGAGGCCACCGGCGCCGAGGTCTGGGCGCACGAGGAGGACGCCTCCGTGCTCGTGGACTACGATCGCGTGGCCGCCCGCCGCACCGAACGCCACACGGACGGACTGCGCCGGGCGGGCGTGCCCGACGACGACGTCGGCCGGATGAAGGAAGACGCCGAACGGTTCGACGCGTGGGCGGGCCCCGTGGACGTCGACCGCACCCTGGACGGCGGCCAAACGATCCGCATGGGCGATGCCGACTTCGAGGTCCTGCATGCCCCCGGCCACACGGCGGGATCGATCCTCCTGCGCGGCGACGACCCCGTCCAGACGTTCACCGGCGACACCATCCTCGAACGGATCACCCCCAACGCGTTGAGCGTACGGCCGGAAGACAAGGACGCGCTGCCGACGTACCTCGACACCCTCCGGCGGCTTGCCGGTGAAGACCTCGGACGCATCCACCCCGGCCACGGGCCGTCCTTCGACGGCCACCAGGACGTGATCCGCCGGGCGCTGCGTCACGCCGAGATCCGCAAGCGGCGCCTGCTGGCCGCCGTCGACGAACGGCCCCGGACGGCGTTCGACCTGGCCCACGAGCTCTTCCGGCGCCTGCCGGACGACCAGCTCTTCCTCGCCGTCAGCGAGGTGCTCGGCCACCTCAACGACCTGCGGCGCGCCCGGCGCGTCGAAGCACGCCGCGACGACGGCGTCGAAGTCTGGTCCGCCACCCACGAGGACGCGGACGGTGATGCCTGATGCGGTTGGGCTTGCCGGCGCGCCCGGCGATCATCCTGCGCGGCGTCTTCATCGTCCTATTCTTCGGTCTCGTGGTCTACTCGGTCTTCTTCACCGAGCTGCGGCCCGACAGCATCGCCGACGTGAAGCAGGAACTCTCCGGGTTCGGCGTCTGGGCGCCCATGGTCATGATCCTGCTTCACACGATCAGCGTCGTCATGCTGATCCCCGGGTTCCTCATGGTGCTGGCCACGGCGATCATCTTCGGCCTGGACTCCATCTGGATCAGCATGGTGGGGCAATTGTTGGGGTCCCTTGCCGCCTACTTCCTGGCACGGTTCTTCGGGCGCGACGTGCTTCACGCCATGCTCGGCCAACGCGTCGTCGCCATGGA
>CAZXJU010000209.1:1446-3599 GCA_964641035.1 uncultured Halobacteriales archaeon
CTGCTCGTGCGTCGGATCCGCCGGCGTCGCATCACCGGCGAACCGGAACCATCCCGACGCGAAATCAAGGATCCCGAGCGGTCCGGCACGACGAAGGACGACGACCCCCCCGAGCCTTAAAGAACGGGGACCGGCTTGCGCGCCCGGTCATGACCGCACGCCGCATTGACGGCCGGGCCGTGGCCCGACGGGTGGAGACCGCGGTCGGGGACGAGGTCCGTCAGCTTAAGGAGCAGACGACCAGTACGCCACGGCTCGACGTGGTCCTGGTGGGAGACGACCCAGCCAGCCAAGTCTACGTCCGCCGGAAGACGGAGGCCGCCGGCCGCGTCGGCATCCGCGGCAAGACGCACCGGCTGCCCAGCGGCGCCTCCCAGGCCGACGTCGAAGGCGCCATCGAGGACCTCAACGCCGACGACGACGTCCACGGCATCCTGCTCCAACTGCCGCTTCCCGACGCGTTGAGCAAGGCGCGCCTTCTGGACCGGATCGACCCGGCCAAAGACGTCGACTGCTTCCACCCGCACAACCTCGGTCTCATGCTCGTCGACCGCATCCCGATGCCGCCGCCGACCGCCCAAGCCGTACTCACGCTCCTAGACCACGAAGACGTCCCGCTCAAAGGTGCGGAAACGGTCATCGTCAACCACTCGAACCTCATCGGCAAACCCCTCGCGGCCCTCTTGATCAACCGCGACGCGACCGTCGCCGTATGCAACAAGGACACCAAGGACCTGGGTGAGCATACGCGCCGCGCGGACGTCCTAATCAGCGGCACCGGCGTGCCGGGACTGATTACCAAGGACCTCGTCAAACCGGGCGCGGTCGTCATCGACGTGGGGTTCGCCCGGACCGCCGAAGGACGCTTGACCGGCGACGTGGACCAGGAAGCCGTCGCCGAGGTCGCCGGTGCGATTACGCCCGTGCCGGGCGGCGTCGGCCCCGTCACCGTCGCGATGCTCCTGCGCAACGTCGCCACCGCCTTCCGCCTTCGCCACGAGGAGGTCCAGGAGGCCCGCTGACGTGCGCATCTTCGTCACGGGCGCCACCGGCTTCCTCGGCGGCCGCGCCGCCCTGCGCCTCCACGAGGACGGCCACGAGGTCGTCGCCTTCGTCCGACCGACCAGCGACACCGCTCGCCTGGAGCAGGCCGGCATCGAGACGCGCGCGGGTGACGTGACCGACGCCGCCAGCGTCCGCGCGGCCCTCGACGAGGAGCCGTGGGACCTTGCGATCCATGCGGCCGCCCTCGTCGACGTCGTGAAACCGGAACGCGACCGGATCCTCGCCGTCAACGTCGACGGGACACGGCACGTGCTCGACGCGTGCCGCGAGGTCGGCGTCGGCCGCGTCGTTCACGTCTCCTCCATCGCCGCATTGGGCGACCCGGCCGACGGGCTGGCCGACGAGACGACCGAGCTCGAAACACCCTACGTCAGCCTGTACGCGGAATCCAAGCACAAGGCCGACGTCCTGGCCGGCGCGTACGCCCGGTCCGGCCTGGACGTGGTGCGCGTCAACCCCTCGATCGTCGTCGGGTCCGACGACCCGAAAACCGGGTACGTGCTCCGGCGGTGGCTCCAAGGCCGCATCCGGTATGTGCCGCGCGTCGGCGGCACCGCCTCCTACGTCCACGTCGACGACGCCGTCGATGGGCTCCTGCGGGCCGCCTTCGACGGCGAAGCGGGCCACCGATACGTGCTGACGCAAGAGAACCTCACGCACGACGAACTCGTCGGCCTCCTGGTGGAACTCACCGACCTGCCGCCGCCGCGGCGGATCCCCAAGTCGGTCGCGTGGCTTGCCGCCGTCGCGGAGGAGTCGGCCGCCTGGATGCGCCGCCGGCCGCCCCGCTTCAGCCGGCAGGCCTTGGCCGCCATGGACCGCCGACACGCCTTCTCCAGCCATAAGGCGCGCCAGGAGCTGGGGTGGAAACCCGAAGACTTCAAGAAGCGGCTCGCCCAGACGCTATCACGCATCCAGGAGCGGCTTGATGAGCGAGACTGACGTCCCGACCGGCACCCGCAGCATCCGGCAGCACTGCGTCCTGCTCGTCCACGGCGTGCTTGGCCAGAGCGTCATCTATTGGAACCTGATGCGACGCTACCTGAGCGGCGACCGGTTCCACGTCCACGAGCTCCGGTTGCCGTTCT
>CAZXJU010000210.1:0-3546 GCA_964641035.1 uncultured Halobacteriales archaeon
TGGCGCGGTTTTCGGGTGGAGTGGGCCGCCGTGCTCGGCCCCCTCATCACGACCCTCCTGGCTGCGACCGTCTATCGCCGGCGCGCAAACCGTTGGTGGTTCGGAGCCGCCTCACGACCTGACGGTTGCCTTCCGCCGTGTCGCTAGGAGACAAACACACAGATTGCGAACGCCTGGAACCGGATGTCGGAGGTCGGATTGTCGTTGAAGACCGTGACGGCCCAGGACCCCGCGTGTGGCAGCCCCAGCGGCTGATTAACCAACACATGGACGAACGGTCCGTTGTTCAACGCGTTGTAGCCACCGGCAATCGCGACTTTGCCTGCCGGACACGTAGCCTCGGCGGAGGCCCGCGTCGACGGGCCGACGCCGCTCACCTCGGCGCTGCGGACGATTTCGTACCCGGAGACGCCGGCCGGCCCTGGCGGCCCCTGCTCGCCTTGCGGGCCCTCTGGGCCGGCGGGGCCTGCTTCACCCTGCGGACCTTGTGGCCCCTCGGGTCCCGGTGGGCCGTCTTCACCCTGGGCACCTTGCGGTCCTTCGGGACCAACCGGACCCTGCTCACCCTGCGGGCCTTCCGGACCAACCGGACCCTGCTCGCCCCGGGGACCCTGCGGACCCGGGTCGCCTTGGGGACCCGGCGGGCCTTGCGGACCGGGCTCCCCTTGTGGCCCCTGTTGGTTCCATGTAACCAGTTCTTCGTTCCGTCGGCATTCACCGTCCGAAAGCCGGAGGTCGCCCGTGGATTGGTGGGCACAAGCGTCGATGACGCCGCCGGGATCTGGACTTCCTGCGGTGGCAACCGACGCCACGAGGAGGAAGGTCACAAGCAATCCGATCGAGAACCGAGATCCCGAAACCGTCGTCGATTCTGTTCGTGTCAAGGTAGGCACCCGCCCCGTCGACATCGCGTACTATCAAAGGGGTTGGGAATGGGCAATTAACCCAAACTGCCCGGCGGTCCCGTTGCGACCATCGACGGTAGGACACCGACCCGAGAGAGAGTTCGAAGCCGCCGGAGGGATTTGAACCCTCGACCTGCTGATTACGAATCAGCCGCTCTGCCAGCTAAGCCACGGCGGCGCGGGGGCGCCCAAAACGAGGGGCGCATTTAACCGATTCGGGTGCGGCCGCACGCAGGTGCCCTCCGAGCAAAGCCTTAAAGGCCGGCGGCGGCCTGCGACGCCCGTCATCATGGAAGACGACCGCGCTGCAAGCATCCTCGGCTACGGCCTCTTCGGCCTCGGGATCGGCCTCACCATCTTCGCCGTCACCTACTTGGTCCTGATGCGGGCCGACGTCGCCGAGACGCGGTCGGCCTTCTGGCTCGTCATCTTCCTGGCGATCGTGCTGGTCCCGGCCTTGATCGGGGCCGCCGTCGGCGCGGCCCGCGCCCGCACCCACGCGCCGCCGGCCGCCTATTGAAGCGGGCCCTGCCGGCGATGCTCCTCGACGACCTGCTCATAGAGCGCCAGCGTCCGCGCCACCAGCTCCGGCTCGCGGTACGACGCCTTCGCCTTGGCGAGCCCGGCCTGCCCCATGGCCCGCGCCACCGGCGGCGCCCCCACCAACCGCGCCAGGTGCGCGGCCAAGGCGCCGACGTCGCCCCACTCGTACAGGAGGCCGTCGCGACCGTGGTCGACGACGTGCGGCACCCCGCCGACACGGGACGCCACCGCCGGCGTGCCCTGCGCCCACGCCTCGAGGATCACGCGGCCCTGCGCCTCGTACTTGCTCGGAAGCACCAAGGCGCGCGCGCCGGCCAGCAGGGCGCGTTTCTGGTCGCCGGGGACCCGTCCCATGAACCGGACCCGGTCGGAGACGTTCCGCTGGGCGACCAGTGCCTCCAGCCGCTTCCGTTCCCCGTGGTCGGGTCCGGCGATGAACAAGCCCGCCGACGCGGGCACGTCCGATAGGGCCTCGACGGCGTCGCCGACGGACTTCTCCTCGTGCAACCGGCCGACGTACACGAAATACGTCTCCCATCCTGCGGGCGTCGGGTACGGCCGGCTGGCTGCGAAGGCCGCGTCGGGCACGCCGTTGGGGATGAGTTCGACCCGGTCCATCGGGAACCCCATCTCGTCGAGCCGTTCCACGTCGACGGGCGTGACGGCGACGACGCGCCGCATCCGCCGCAACGTCCGCTTGCCCAACGTCTTCCGGTGGAGCCAATGGTACAACGCATGCACGGGCGTGGCCGGCGGGATGCGCAGGCCGTGGTGCAACGTGATCATCACCGGCCGTTCCTCGTAGTTGCGGGCGACCCAGTCGTGGGTCCACAGCCCGTAGCCGTGCAAGTGGGCCAGGTCGCCGGTCAGCCGTGGTTCGAACCGCGTCGTGTAGTATCCCAATTGCACGCGCGCGGGCCACCGGCGCACCTGGACGGCTCCCAGGTGCTCCTCCGGCGGCAACGGGTTTCCTTCCAGGTCCTCGTCCAACGCATGCACCGTCACCGTATGCCCCGCCTCGGCGGCCGCGTCGGCCAACGAGGCCACGTGGTCTTCGATCCCGCCCGTCACGGGTCGATAATACGGGGCGACCAGGTCAATCCGCATGGCGTGCCCCACTCCACAACCCGGGAAGGTACGCGACGACCCACGCCAACTGCCACGCCACGAAATAGAGCGGCAGCGTCACCAGGAGCGCCGCGTCGCGCCGCACGACGACGGCGCGCAACGCGTACCCCAGCGTGACGAGGGCGGCGGCCGCGGCGAAGGCGCCGGCGACCAGCAATGCCCGCATGTCCACGAGCGCCAACGCGAGGAACAACGCGAAGAAGAACGCGCCGAGCGCCGGAATGATCATCTTGACCGACGCCAGCTCAGGATGTTTCCGGTTGACGCGTCCCTGCCAGAACGCGTAGTCCTTCTGCTGCTTGAAGAACGCGCCCAACGTTTCCCGGTGGACGTGACGGACGCCAGCGGCCTTCCGGTACCGGAGCTTCCATCCGGCCTTGAGGATCCGGTGGTTCAGTTCGGGATCCTCCGTCACCTTCAGCGACTCGTCGAACCCCCCGACGCCTTCGAACGCGGTTCGGCGGAACAGGCTGTTGCGGGTCACGCACGCGTACACGTCGGAGTCGGTGGTGAAATCGTGGTCGTACTTGCTCCGGCCGACGATGGGGACCGCGTCACGGCTCGGCCCGTGCACCGGGATCGTGGCGACGGTCCTGGCCACCAGGTCGCCGGCGGCCGAATCGTTGGGGCCCCCGACGACGCCGATGTCCTCCTCCATGCCCGCCACCAGTTCCCGCAACCACGCAGTGGGCACCCGCATGTCGGCGTCGGTGACCGCGACGAACGTCCCGGTGGCGTGCCGGAACCCTTCGTTGCGTCCGACGGCGATCCAGCCGGCCTTCTGTACGGCCACCACCGGGAACGGCGCCTGGTCGGCGAACATCTGGATCGCGTCCCACGTCCCGTCGGTGGAGTACGCGTCGACGAGCACGACCTCAAGCCGCTCCACCGGCCAGTCGAGCGCGAGAAAATCCGCCAGCAGGTCCGGCAGGGTCGCGGCGGAATCCTTGACGGTCACGACGATGGACAC
>CAZXJU010000211.1:0-3512 GCA_964641035.1 uncultured Halobacteriales archaeon
GGACCTGGGGCAGGTATGCGATGCGGGCGCCGTCGCGGACGATGACGTCGCCCAGGTCCGGTTTGATCTCGCCGGTGAGGATGCGGAACAGGGTGGACTTGCCGCTGCCGTTGGGGCCGACGACGGCGACCTTGTCGCCCTCGTGCAGCACAAAGTCGGCGTCGTCGAAGACCTGATGGCCTTCGTACGCCTTCTTGAGGCCACGGACCTGGACGAGGGGTTGCACGCGTCGTCCTTACCCGGGGCCGTTCAAGAAGTTTGTTGCGGCGTACACTGTCAGGGCGGTCGCCTTAACTCCGTCATTCCCTTATACGGATCTGTGGAAGCCCAGGATGGACCCCTCCCGGGACGTCTCGCTCGGGCACCGCGGACCGCCGGGCTCTGGTTCGCTGTGGCGTGGCTGGTCGCCATCGCGTTGACCGTGGTGGCACGCTTCGTCTTCGAACGAGGGCCGGCGTTCCCAGGTATCCTGCTTTTCGTCGTGGTGCCGGTGCCGGTCTTCGCCGTCTTCCTGATTCGACCGTACGCGTTCGCGACGGTCCGGGACGTGGGTCGTCACGCGCCATGGGTCTTCGGGTTCGGCGTGTACTTCGCTGTTGGCGTTTTGGTGATGCTGGTCCAACGGGTCCAGGCGGGGTACGCCGACCCGTTCCAACTGTACAGGTGGCCGGGAACGGTGATTCACCTCCTGGCGTGTGGTGTCCGCTTTTGGCCTTGTTGACGCGGCGGGCGAAGTCTTGCGCGCGACGACCTAGTGCCTAAATATAGGCACTCGGAGGCGCCTCGCTCCGGCATACCGCAGCCCCCGTGGGGCGCGGTGCTTTATGGGTCGTCCTGCATGGTCCGATGCATGGACACAAACGTACGGGCGACCCCTGATTCCTGGTTTGAGAATCCGCGTCGGGCGTGGTCTCTGTTCGGCGTCGCGTGGGCCACGTGCGCCGTGCTGACCGTCGTAGCCCAGTTGATGGCCGCCCGAAACGTGGACCTCGGCCTCGTCGCCTTCCTGATTCTCCTCGTGGTTGCGCCGATCCCCGTGTTCGCCTCGTTCCTGCTCGTGCCGCACGCGATCTCCCGCGTGCGTGCGTTGGGCAGGCACGAGCCGTGGATGGTCGGCTTCGCCGTCTACGTGCTCGCCGGGTGCCTCTTCTTCCTGGTCCAATGGGCACGCATTGGCCATCCGGCCGGTGGCGTGTTCCTGTGGTACGCCTGGCCGGGCTTGGCCTTGCACGAGGTCGGCTGCATCGCCGACCTGTGGGAATGCCTTCGGATTGATTGACGGCCGGATTTCAGACCTAGTGCCTAAGTTTAGAGCTGTGGCGCATAACGCCCCGGTTCAGGGGCGGGCGGGGCGTCCAGCGCGAGGACCGTCGCCCGGCAACGCCTCGTGGGCCGTCACTGCGTCAATTATCCGCATAGCCATCACTCCACGAACGCGACGCATCGTGGTTGCGAAGATCGACACCGTGATCTACGGCCGCTTTCATCGCCAATAGAACAGATACCCATCCGGCGACCATCTCCCAACGGATGGACTCATCAACTTGAGTGGAAAGTAGCGATAGATCCGTTCCACCCTTGCCATCGGCTTTTAGTGAGAACTCTACGACCGTGCCGAAATACTCCAGCGCAAACAGCGACGGCCTTTGCTTCTTCAAGATGCGACCAGCAAAGGACTCGAGGTTCGGAAAGTGGAATGTAATCTGCTCATTGTTCTCTGGGGCGGACTCTGCCCAGTACCTGGCTCGCCCTTCATCTGTGGCCAAGGCATCAAAGACCTTGTCGGGTGGAGATGCGAAATGCATCTTCCATCGAATCGTTCCATGCTCCGATTGAAAGGACATTCTTACCTCGGTGACGCCCAACTTCGCATTCAGGGGTTATTCCAGCGAACTGGAGTACGCCGGGCCGCCTTATAATGAACAGGAGTGGTGGCCACAAGGCGGGTAAATGCCGATATTTCTGTACACGATGCAGACATTTCTGTGTGCGAGAGGATTTTCTAAACACAGCCCTAATCTTAGGCACTAGGAACGGTCGGGTCGTCCGGCGACTGGAAGTCCTCCTTCCGTTCGACCCATCCGGCCGCGATCACACCGCCGAGCACGCAGAGGCCGCCGGCGATGACGACCGTCACGCGGAACGCGTCGACGAAGGATTCCTTGACCAGTCGTTCCACCTGGGCGCGTTCGGCCTCGTCTAGACCTGCCGGTGGCTCGAGGTCGCCGAGGCTGCCGCGTTGGGCCAGGACGGCCGCTTGCTCGCCTTCGTCAAGGGGGGACGCAGAAAGTCCCGCCGTCAGGGATGCGGTGAAGACGGCGACCATGACGACGCCGAAGGCGGCGACGGCCAACAGCTGCGCGGCGCGGCTGACGGCGTTGTTGATGCCGGAGGCGAGCCCGCTGTGCCGCCGCCGAACCGACCCCATCACCGCCGTCGTGAGCGGCGCCACCAGCAGCGTCATGCCGATGCCCATGGTGAGGATGCCCGGGAACCAGTCGGTCCAATAGTACGTCCCGACGCCGGGCATGGTGAGCAGGAAGTAGCCGAGGCCGGTGATGGCGGCCCCGAACGCCAAGGGCCGGCGGGGCCCGAACCGGTCGGCGAGGCCGCCGGTGAACCGGCTGAAAAGCGTCAGGAGCACGATGAACGGCAGGATCGCCGCGCCGGCCAGGGTCGCCGAGTAGCCTTGCACCTGGATGAGGTTCAACGGCAGGAAGAAGAGGGCGCCGCCCAGCGCCCCGTAGACCAAGAGCGTCAGGGCGTTGGAGGCGCTGAACGTGCGTTGGCGGAAGATGCCGAGCGGCACCATCGGTTGGCGCCGGCGGGATTGGATCTCGAAGAAGAGGATCAGCGAGACGAGTCCGACGCCGACGGCGGCGGCGATCAGCGGGTCGCGCCAGCCGCGTAGGGGGCCCTCGACCAGGGCGAAGATGACGCCGCCGAGCCCGAGGGTGGCGGTGGTGGCGCCGGCCAGGTCGATCCCAGGCTCGCGTTCCTCGTCCCGGCTCTCCGGCACGCGGGCCGAGGCCGCCAGCACGACGAGGGCCACGGGGACGTTGATGAAGAAGATCGCGCGCCAGGAGACGTAGTCGGTGAGGACGCCTCCGAGCACGGGGCCGAGGGCGGCGGTGAGTCCGCTGAAGGCGGCCCACGTGCCGATGGCGCGTCCGCGTTCGCTTGCGGGGAAGCTGGCGCTGATGATCGCCAAGCTTCCCGGCGTCAGGAGCGCGGCGCCGACGCCTTGGACCGCCCGCGACAAGATCAATTGAAGGGCGGTGGCGGCGAAGCCGCACGCGATCGACGCGACGGTGAAGACGCCGAGTCCGATGAGGAAGAGGCGTTTCCGGCCGAACCGGTCACCGAGCACGCCGCCGACCAGGAGGAGGCTGGCGAGGAACAGCATGTACGCTTCGACGATCCATTGGATCTCGTTGACGGTGGCGCCCAATTCCGTCTGGATGACGGGGATCGCCACGTTGACGGCGGAGCCGTCGATGAAGACCATGGCA
>CAZXJU010000212.1:0-3481 GCA_964641035.1 uncultured Halobacteriales archaeon
GACGAGAACCGATTGGGCAAGGAAGGCGAAGGGTTCCGCATCGCGATGAAGACGCTCGACGGCGGCCGGATCGGCATCGCCTCGCAGGCCGTGGGCATCGCGCAGGCGGCGTTCGACGAGGCGTTGGCGTACGCCAAGGAGCGGAAGCAGTTCGGCAAGCCGATCGGGCAGCACCAGGCCGTGCAGTTCATGCTCTCGGACATGGCGCTCCGGGTGGAGGCGGCCCGTCAACTCACGTACGACGCGGCCCGCATGAAGGATGCCGGCAAACGGTTCACGAAGGAGGCCGCGATGGCCAAACTGTACGCGTCGGAGACCGCGATGTGGGCCACGACGAAGGCCGTGCAGATCCACGGAGGCAACGGCTACATCAAGGACTACATCGTCGAGCGGTTGATGCGCGACGCCAAGATCACGGAGATCTACGAGGGCACCAGCGAGATCCAACGGATCGTCATCGCTCGGGAGCTTCTGGGTCGGGACTAGGGTCCGACGCGGGCTCGTCGTCTTCCGGGTCTACTGCGGACGGTCCGTCGTCGTGATCCGACGGTTCGGGTGGGCCTTCCGGTGCGTGCGTGGCAAGCGACGGGTCCATGTAATCTCGTTCCCAGACGTTCAGCAGCGTGATGGTCACGCCGACCAGAAGCGGCCCGAGGAACAGGCCGACGAAGCCGAACGCCGCGACGCCGCCCAGGATCCCCAGCAGCACCCAGATCGGGTGGATGTCGGCCCGGTCGCCGATCAACCGCGGCCGGACGAAATTGTCGACCTGGCTGACTACGATGATTCCCCATGCCGCCAGGAAGACCGGTTGCCACGTGTGCCCTTCGAGGACCAGGAAGATGACTGCGGGCACCCACACGAGGAACGCGCCGACGACCGGAAGAAGGCTGAGCACCGCCATGACGGCGGCCCACAACACGGCGCCTGGCAGCCCGACGATCAGGAACCCGATCCCTCCGAGCGCCCCCTGGATGGCACTGGTCAGGATCTGGCCGACGAACACCGCTTTGAGCCCGCCGTGCGCCTCGTGCAGCAGGTGCTCGACCTGGCCCGGCGGCAACGGGGCGGCTCGTTTCAGGTATCCGACGAGCCGGCCGCCGTCGGTCAGGATGTAATAGACGACAAACAGGATCACGGTCACGCCGACGAAGACGTCGCCGAGGAACGACGGTGCCTGCGCGACAAGCCCCTGCAGGAATCCGGACGCCTGCGCCTCCAGGTCCTGGGTGAGCTGGGCCACCGTCGCGTTGCGTTCGGTCTCGTTCATGCCGGGTCGGACAGTCTGGAGGATGTCGTCCAGCGCGGTGTCCACGGCGCCGTCCCGGATCGCGGCTTGGATCGTCTTTGCGTCGTCGAAGAGCGCGAATCCGAGCAACACCAGCGGGACGGTCAGCAGGAGGAAGAGCGTCAGGATCGTCAGGAGGGCCGCGAACCGGTTCCGCCGCTTGACCCGACGCTCCTTCTTGGCCCGATGGACGCCGGCGGTGCGCTCCCAGAACCGGTCGAGCGGCAGCGCCAGCACGGCCACGAAGACGCCGGCGACCATGAAGATCACGAACGGCCGGAAGATCTGCCATGTGAGGTACAGCATCAAGCCCAACAGCAGGTAGAAGAAGACGTGGCTCTGCCTGGGCAACGTGAGCCCCCGCCCCGGCCGTCCGCCCTCTGCCATCGCGACCGGAACCCGCCGTGGCCTTATTAGCCGGTTCGCTTGGGTTTGGCGTCGCCGGCCTCGTCGAGGATCTCCAAGGCCACCGCGTGCGGATCGCGCTCCCGGCGGGCGATCTGCGCCACAAGGTCCTGGAACCGCCCGGCCAGACGGTCTTCGTCCAGGACGTACTGAACGACACGGCTCTTGAGCACCTCAAGAAGCTCAGCCTCCGCGCGACGACGCCGACGGTCCTCGAGTGCGCCGCTTTCGCGCAGGTGCTCCTGGTGGTCCTCGATGGCCGCCACCAGCTCGTCGACGCCCTCGCCGGTGCTGGCCACCGTCTGGACGATGCGCGGCGTCCAGTCGCCTTCGGCCCGCGGCGACATCTCCAGGAACGCCGCGATCTCGGAGACGGTCCGGCTCGTGTTCGGTCGGTCGGCCTTGTTGATGCAGAACACGTCGGCGATCTCCATGATGCCGGCCTTGATCGTCTGGACGTCGTCGCCCATGCCCGGCACCAGCGTCACGACGATCGTGTCGGCGCTCTTGATGATGTCCACCTCGCCCTGGCCGACGCCGACGGTCTCGATGAAGACGACGTCCTTTCCCATGGCGTCCATCACCTTGACCGTGTCGTTGGTGGTCGCCGCGAGGCCACCCAGGGCGCCACGGCTTCCCATGGACCGGACGAAGACGTCGGGGTCGGTCGACCGCGACTGCATGCGGATCCGGTCGCCCAACAAGGCGCCCCCCGAAAACGGCGAGGACGGGTCGACGGCGACGACGCCCACCCCCTTCTTCTCGTTCCGGAAATGGTCGGCGAGCCGGTCGACGAGAGTCGATTTCCCGGCGCCCGGGGACCCGGTGATGCCGACGATAGCGGCGTTCCCGCTGGCTTCGTGGAGCCGCCGCAGAACGTCCAACGGGACGTCGTGGTTCTCGATCCGGGTGATCAGTCGCGCCGCCGCGACGCGGTCCCCGTCAAGGGTGCGTGCCAGCAGGTCGGCGGCTTCACTTTCGGCGACCGCGCGAACGATTGGACGACCCCCGCTTCCGCGAGCTTTTCTTCGACCGGCCGGACGTCTTCTTCGACGAGCGGCCCTTGGTCCGTCCGGAGCCGGAACTGCGCCGCTTCGCCTTCTTCTTGGTTTTGGCGTCCTTCTGCCGTCGTCCTCGTTCCTCGACGGCCTCCTTCACCGTACGGATGATCTCCTCCGTCGAGGTGCCGGGGCCGAACGTCTTGTACAGGCCGGCCTCCAACAGGGGCTCGATGTCCTGGTTCGGGATGATGCCGCCGCCGAGGACCACGATGTCGCCGGCGCCCTCCTTGTCCAGGATCTGGACCACGCGCGGAAACAAGGTCATGTGCGCCCCCGATAGGCAGGAGAGGCCGATGACATCGACGTCCTCCTGCAAGGCGGCCTCGGCGATCTGCTCGGGTGTCTGCCGGAGGCCCGTGTAAATGACTTCCATGCCGTCGTCGCGCAACGCGCGCGCCACCACCTTGGCGCCGCGGTCGTGCCCGTCGAGGCCCGGCTTCGCGATGAGCACGCGGATCTTCCGTTTGCGCGTCGTCTGCGACTCCGCCATCGTGCCGACCCATGGGTGGGATTTTTATAAGGTTTTAGCGGCGGGCCGGGGTCGCCCGACGCGGCGCTGCCGGGAGAAGCTTGATATGACGGCATCGCACCTCAAGCCGTGATGCGCGCGCACGCCCTGGGAATGGTCCTGCTTTTCATGACGTCGTTGGCCGCCGGCTGCTTCGGCGGCGATCCGGCGGACGTCGGCCCGCCGGTCGACGACTTCGAACCACCGGGCCCCGGCGTC
>CAZXJU010000213.1:0-3479 GCA_964641035.1 uncultured Halobacteriales archaeon
TTGAGGGCGGCCGCCAGCATCTCCTCCTGGATCCGCAGGTTCTCCTCCATGCCGGCCCACGCCGTCTCGATCTCAAGATGCTGGTACTCCGCCAGGTGGCGCGTCGTGCGGCTCTTCTCCGCTCGGAACGACGGCGTGACGGAGTACACCTTCTCGAGGCTGAACATCATGACCTCGAGGTACATCTGCGCCGTCTGGCTCAAGAACGCCTTCTGCTCGAAGTACTTGAACGGGAAGAGCGTCGAGCCGCCTTCGCCGGCGATCTGCGTGATGACGCTCGGCGTCACCTCCCAGAAACCCTCGTCGCGCAGCCACTGCCGGAACCCGCCCAAGAGGTGATGCTTGACGCGGTTGACGTGCGTCAGCTTCCGGCTGCGCAACCACAGGTGCCGCTTGTCCAGCAACAGCTCCGGGCTCTGATGTTCGGTGATCGGGAACGGTTCGGCGTAGCCGACGACCTCGAACGACGAGACCCGCACCTCCCAGCCGCCCGGCGCCCGGTCGTCCTTTACCGGCGTGCCGCGCAGGCGGACGCTGGACTCGACCAGCGCCTTCTGGGCCGCGGCGAACTCGTCCTCGGACACGGCGTTGGCCTTCACCGGCGTCTGGATGACGCCGGTGGCGTCGCGCAGGACGACGAAGACGATCTTGCCGCTTGACCGCGTCCGGTAGACCCAGCCGCGCAGGCCGACCTCCTGGCCGTCGTGCGTTCCGGCCAGGACCTCTTGGATGGGGACGAACTGGGACATGGGGTGGGACCGCCGCGGATTCGACCAGGTGCCATATAAGTTTGGCAGACCGGTCGTTCGACGCGCGTCCGGACAACCTTAAGTGCCGCCCGGGGGAACAGGGCGGACGAAAGCCTTTGAACGGACGGGACCCATGACACGGCGCGTGGCCAAGGGACGAAGCGACCTCGACGCGGACCTAGCGCGACGGATCCTGTCGCGGCTGGAACGCGCCGACCCGAACAGTCGGTTCGACGTGAAGCCGCTGGGCGGCGGCGTCAGTTCCACGGTTCTCCTGACCGAGAACGGACGTTGGCGCCACGTGCTCAAGCAGCCGTTGGGCAAGTTCCGGGTACGCGACGAATGGATCGTCGGCACGGAACGGACCAAAGTCGAGTATGAGATCGCGAAGTTCATCGAGACGCACATGGGCCGCGACGAGATCGTCCCCGTCATCGCGTACGACGAGCCGAACGAGGTCCTCGTCATGGAGGCCGCCGAAGCGTCGTGGACGCCTTGGAAGCAGCGGATGCTGCAAGGCGAGATCCGCCTGGACCTCGGCAAGGCCGCCGCGACGATGCTGGCACGGTTCCACAGCCTCGTGCGCCACCTGGACGAGTACGAGTTCCGCAACGACAAACTGTTCGACCAGCAGCGGCTCGACCCGTACCTGCGTACCTCGGCCGGACGCGCGCCCGAACTCGCGCCGAAACTCGAACGCCTGGTGGACGAGTTCCCCCAGCGCGACGACTTGGTCCACGGCGACTTCAGCCCCAAGAACCTCTTGACCAACGGCTTCAACCTGCGGGCGATCGACCATGAGGTCGCCACGCGCGGCGACGCCGCGTTCGACCTGGGCTTCCTCATCAACCACCTGCTGCTCAAGAGCGTCCACATGCCCAAGCACATGGACGAGCTGCACGAGATGGCGTGGGCGACGTTCGACACGTACATGGACCGCAGCCCGGTCGTGGACGGCACGTTCGAGGCGCGGTTCGCCCGCTATCTGACTGCGTTGCACTTGGCGCGCGCGATCGGCAAAAGCAAGGCGGAATACCTGACCGACGACGACAAGGAGGTCGTCACGGCGGCATCGACATCGGCGCTCAACGACGACGTCGACGACCTCGAAGGCGTGATCCGACGGGTCCGCGACGCGCACATGGAGCTGCGTGCGCCGGCCGCCTGACCATGCAAACGCCCGTCCCAGCTCCGCCCGCGTTTTGCCACGGGCACAAAAACCCCTTCCGGGAAGCTTAAAAGGGGACCGGGTCAAAGCTTGGCTTTGGTATGCCCGACCCAGTCTGGTGGGCGATTCACGCCGTCCAAGAACCGGCGCTGATGGCCTGCGTGTTCCTGGCCGTCCTCGCGTCACGGCGGGTCGGTGCCCACACGCCCTATGGGACGTTCCTGTTCGTGGTCAGCGTCGGCTTCTGGTTTCTCGTCGTCGGGAACCTGATCTTCATCGCCCGCAACGCGGCGGGCCTGTGGGACGGGCCTGGAGGGCTTTCCGACGTCGTCACGTTGTGCGGATGGTTCATCCTCACCTTGGCGTATCTCCTTTTGGCGATCTGGTTCCCGACCGACGGCGGCCGCAGGGGAGCCACCCTGCGCGCACTCAGCGCGGCCGCGCTCGGCGCCGTCCTCGTCCTCGGCATCGCGTTCGTGGTATTGTCGCGTCCCGGCCAGGACGCCTCCTGGACGGTCCGGGCGTTCTACTTGGCCGCCGACGGATTGGGACTTGGCGCGTTGGCCGCCGGAGCCGTCCGCATGTGGCGTGTGCGCCAATCCTCCCTGGGACGCCTGGTCACCTTCCTCGGGGTCGCCCTGCTGTTGAAGACGGTCGGGGACCTAACGTGGGTGTACCTGGCCGCCCGAGGCCTGGCCAACCCGTGGGCCTCCATCCTCTACCCGGTCGCCGGCGGCCTGGCGGTCGTCGGGCTCGTCTGGCATTACGCCGACGTCCAACGCGAAGCCTTCGGACTCCGCCGCCTCGACGAGCCGTGGATCCGTACCGAACAACGCGTCCTGCGCGATTTCATCCACCAAGTCCGCGGGCTGGCCGGCGGCCATGCCGCCCGGACTGTCCTCACCGCCGCCAGCGCGCCCTTGACGACCTCGGGCATGGAATTCACCACCCGGAACGACACGTTGTATGCCCAGGCGCCGCCGGCGATTTGGCGTGAGGTGCTTGCCGCCGCGACGCGCGCTGCCAACGACGTGCTTGGATTCGCCGCCCAGGACCGGCTGGACTCGGTCTGGCAGGCCTACCGCGAGGAGGCACCGACATGAACGCGTGGAAGGTCCAACACCTCGTATGGCTCGTCGTCGGCCTAGTCGTCCTTTTCATCGTCCTCGCCGTCGGGTACACCGTCGACGGGGTGCTCAAGATCCCGGCCGGCGACGCCCAGGCGGCCCGCGGCTTGGCCTCCGACATCGCGCTGGCCTGGTTCGGGATCGTCGGGCTCGTGGGGTTGATCGCGTATTGGGTCCCGGCGTACGCCCTTACCCCCCTGCACACAGCCACGGAGAAGGTGCGGAGCATGGGCCAAGGCGCATTGGACGAGAGGGTGCCAGCTGAGGGCCTGGCGGAGTTCCGAGACCTTGCCACAGGCCTGAACACCATGGCCCGCGCCCTGTCGGAGCGCGAACAGCGACTGCTTCACCAAGAACGGTTGACGGCCGTCGACGTGCTATTGGCCGGCGTCGCCCACGAGATCAACAACCCGTTGACGTTCCTACGGCTCAACG
>CAZXJU010000214.1:0-3430 GCA_964641035.1 uncultured Halobacteriales archaeon
CTGCAACGTGACCACCACAAAGCGTATAACCGCGTCCCCATGTGACATGGATTCGTCCCTCGGGACGGTGTGGCATGGCGAAAAACGCTTCGCGGTTGGCTCGTGCGCTTCGACGCGCGTTCGACATGATGAAGGAAGACGCCGAGGCCACGGCCGGCGTCGTCGAGACGGTTTTCCGTGGCGAGGAAGAGGTCAACGACGAGGACCTCGACCGCGAACTCCGCTCCTTATTCTACACGCTCGAACGGGAACAATTGGTCGGCATCCGCCGTACCGAGTACCAGTTCGAGGGGCAGACCCGCCGCGCCTATTTCTGGCGGCTCAACGACCTTGACGAGCTTTTGCAGGACGGACGCGATGACGAAGGCTTGTCCGCCGAAGAGCGTGAAGCGATGAAGGTCTACCAGGCGCTCCCCTTGGAGCGCTGGAACCGCGGCCGCGCCACGTAGACGCCCCGGTCACGTGTGCCGGCGGCCTTCGAAGTCCTGCGCCCGCCGGTATTGTTGCATGTCCTGCGCCAGTGCGCGCTGGACTCGTCGGCGGTGCATGCGCGACTTCTCGACGCGGACCTCGCGTCGCATCAGGAGGCCGCTGACGAGCAGAACCGTACCTGAGACGAAGGCGAAGGCCCAGTAGATGAGACCGAGGGTTCCACCGGCCGGATACTCTTCGACGAGGCCCGGCTCGGACGGGGAGTCGAGGGCGCCGGTCGGATCGCCGTCCGCCTGTTGTGCCGGCGACGCCAGGCTCGGCGTGGCATCGTCGGTGGCGTCGAGCGCCAACCCCACGAAAAGGGCCGTGGCTGCCAACGATGCGGCAAGCAGAATGAGGACGGTCCGGCGGCGCGCTCCCATACTCGAGGTTCGAGGTGGCGCACGGGTTCATAAATCCTCGCCTTCGTATCCACGGGCGTCCGACAAAACCTAAAGGCCTCACGGCGGGTTCGCGGCCATCATGGAAGTCGTTGTGCTCGCCGGCGGGTTCGGCACCCGCGTCCGCCCGCTGACCTATACACGCCCGAAACCGTTGCTTCCGGTGGCCAACAAGCCGTTGCTGCAGCACGTGTTGGACCGGCTGCCGGACCAGGTCGACCGCGTCGTGATCCCCGTCAACTACCTGCGCGAACAAATCGAGGCGTACTTCGCGGCGCATCCGGACGACCGCGTCGTATTGGTGCCGGAGGACACACCGTTGGGAACCGGCGGCGCCATCAAGAACTGCGAGGAGCACCTGACGGGGCCGTTCCTGGTGTACAACGGCGACATCGTCGCGTCGATCGACCTGACGGCCTTCACAGAGTCCATGCGCGAAAAGGGCGCCAAGGCGGGCGTGAGCCTGTGGCCGGTCGACGAGCCCTGGCATTTCGGGGTCGTCGAACGCGAGGACGACGGCCGGATCACTCGGTTCGTCGAGAAGCCTCCGGAGGGCGAGCAGCCGTCGAACCTGATCAATGCGGGCCATTACTACCTGGACCCGGAGGTCCTCGACCGGATCCCGGCCGGCGAGAAGTTGAGCCTGGAGCGCGAAGTGTACGAGGAGATGGCCCAGGCCGGCGAGGCGATCTACGGGTACCCGTTCGAAGGGTTCTGGGTCGACTGCGGCCGTCCGGCGACGGTCCTGGAGGCCCACCGGGTCTATCTGGAGGCCGAGGGCAAGACGCGCGTGCTCGGCGACGGCGTGGAGGTCGCGGAGACGGCCACCGTCGAGGGCTACGCGTTGGGCGAAGGGTGCCACGTAGGCGCCAAGAGCCGCGTCGCCCGGTCCTGCCTCTTGCCCGCGGTCGACGTGGGCGAAGGCGTCACCGTCGAGGACTCCATCCTGGGCGAAGGCGTCGTCGTCGAGGACGGGGCGACACTGCGGAAGGCCGTCGTCGGCGACTTCGCCGTGATCGCCGAAGGCAGCACGATTGAAGACCAACGGGTCGGCATGAAGGTCGAACACCTCGAGGAGGCATGAGGATGGGCCGACTGTTCGGTACCAACGGCGTACGGGGCGTCGTCGGCCAGACGATGACCCCGGCGTTGGCGCAACGGGTCGGGGCCGCGGTAGGCACCACGTTGTCGCCCGGCGACCGCGTGGCGCTCGGCACCGACGCGCGGACGTCGAGCCCGATGCTGGCGGCCGCCGTGGCCGCCGGCCTCCAGTCGACCGGCGTCCACGTGGTCCAGCTCGGGATCTGCCCGTCGCCGGCGGTCCAATACTATGCCAAGACGCACGAGGACGTCGTCCACGCCGTGATCATCACGGCCAGCCACAATCCGCCCCAGTTCAACGGCATCAAGACGATCGCGTCCGACGGGACGGAGACCAGTGCCGACGAAGAGGCCGCCGTCGAGGACGTCTACTTCGCCGAGTCCTTCCGCTCCGTCTCGTGGGACGCCGTGGGCGGCGTGTCGGGGGACGGGTCGGCCAACGACGCGTACCGACAGGCGGTCGTGGACCGCGTCGACGTCGCCGCGATCCGGAAACGCGCGTTCAAGGTCGTCGTCGATCCGGCCGGCGGACCGGGCGCGCTCGTGCTTCCGCAGCTTCTGGCGGACCTCGGCTGCGAGGTCATCACGATCCATGGCGAGCTCGACGGGACGTTCTCCGGACGGAAGAGCGAGCCGAAGGAAGAGAACCTGGGCGTCCTCATCGCACGCGTGAAGGAGGAAGGCGCCGACATGGGATTGGCGCAGGACGGGGACGCGGACCGTTGCACGTTCATCGACGAGGCGGGCGGGTTCGTGCCGGGCGACGAGAGCTTCGCGATCGTGGCCGACCACGTCGTGCGTGGCGCGGGCGGCGGCACCGTGTGCACGCCCGTTTCGACGTCGAGCCTCCTGACGGAGGTCGTACAGGAGGCCGGCGGGCGGGTGGTGACGACGGCGGTCGGGTCTCCGATCGTGGCGCGGCGCATGCTCGAGGACGACGCCGTCTTCGGCGGGGAGGAGAACGGCGGCCTGATCTTCCCGGCGATGCAGCATTGCCGGGACGGGGCGATGAGCGCGGCGGCGATGCTGGAGATCCTCGCCGCACGCGACACGACGTTGACGGCGCTGCGCGACGCGTTGCCGGAATATCACGTTGAGAAACGGAGTTTCGATTGTCCGGATGACCACAAGGCGGCCTTGATGGAACGTCTGAAGGACGTGTACGGCAAGCGGGACGGCGTCCGCGTCGACGATACGGACGGCGTCAAGGTGTACTACGAGGACGGCGCGTGGGTGCTGATCCGCCCCAGCGGCACGGAACCCATCTACCGGGTGTACGCCGAATCCAAGGACGCGTCACGGGCGGACGAACTGGCCAGCGACGCGCTGAAGGAGGCCGGCGGCCTGTTGGCCGCGGCGTAGCGTCATGAGGACGCCAGGTCATCGAGGAACGCGACGACGACGCGGCCCGTGTCGCCGAGGAACTCGGGATGCAGCTTGGCCGGCACGTCGTGCGT
>CAZXJU010000215.1:0-3428 GCA_964641035.1 uncultured Halobacteriales archaeon
GTCCGACCCGGATCTTGTCGAATCGTTCGGCGTGCGCGACTTCCAGTAGCGTTCGATGGCGAATCAGTTGCAGCAGGTACTTGCTCTCGACGAAGACCGGCTTGGTTTCCCGGTACATTCGGTCTCGGCCGCGGCCACGCAGTGTAAAACCCGGCCAGCGCACGCCGCATGACTTCAGGTAATAGCGGCCCAAGTCGATGCTCGTCCGGTGATTCGCGTTGGGAAACGGGTGGGCCAGTATCAGGGCCGACACCATCCGCGACGTGACGTCCAACGGAGGCCCCGACCAATCGAGACTCGTGAGAGTCCGTCGAATCAATCGGAAATCGAGGGACTTGTACCACCGCGTCACGCCGCCACCCCATCCTGAACGGGCGATCTGCCGGAACAGGTGGACGGCAAACCGTGTCACGACCCAGTCCGCGGAGTAGTTTTGCGGAAAGCCTGCTCGCGGCGCCGGTGACACGTCGCGCTTGGCGGCCACAAAGTACAGCGGGTTCCCCTGCGGCGACGGCTCTTCAAAGACGTATACGCTAAAGCCACGAGCGAGCAAATCTTCGGCTTTGGTACGGGCCTCGCCTTCGCTTCGAAACACGCCACGGAGCGTGTAACGAGCATTCTGGTAACGGGGGTGAAGGTCAAGCGTGGGCAACAGACGGACCAAAAGGATTTGCGGTTAAATGCGTGCGCCACGCGCGATGGCTGTCATGACGGCCAATCTACGACCTGTTCGTCAGCGATAAAATCGGACGGGTCCACGTAGGCGTCCAGACCGTAGAACGCACCCCACAAGTCGACTTCGCCGACCCCGTTGATTTCAACGGCGTACTGGCCCGGGCCATCCGTGTACTCGTGCCACTCGCCGGAGGACCAGGCGTCCCGCGTCTGCGGGGTCGTCACGTCGGCCACGAACTGGATGTCGGCGTCGTCCGCCTGATATTCGACGAAAAGGCGAGAAAACGTGTCTACGGATTCCGACGACCACGAGGCACCCTGGACGACGGCGGCGGTCCACCCCACGACGACGGACGTCTCCGAATCCATCCGATCAACCTTGAAGAACGACGCCGCGGACCCCATACTTGCCCCCAGCAAATCAAACGGCCGATCGCACGTCACGTCGAGGCCGGCCGCCGGGTATCCTCCCGCATCTTGCAGCCGTTCACCGACCCAAGTAAACGTGACGATGCCTTCGAGCGGTTCGGCGAGACGCCTCCCGACGAACGCCGTGTCGGACTCCGCGTCGCCGCGCGAATCGACGACGCCCGCGACTTGTGCCCCGGCAACCGGCCGCGACTTGAATTGGCTCACCCATCGGACTCCGTCGCCCTCGATCAACGTCGTATGCTTGAAGTCGGCCAGGCCACCCGGCCCGGCGCTCGTGTAATACAGGTCACACGTGGCCCCGTCGGCGAAGTCGATGCCGAGCGATATCGCGCCGCCCTCGGCCAGCACCGGGCCACGCCAATGCATTACGGTCAGGTTGGCCGCGACTACGTACGAGGCGTCATACGCGGCATCGATGGTCGGCGCCTGTCCAGCGGCCGCCGCCGGCGATCCGTCGTCGGGAGGCGCCACCAGGCATCCGGCGACCAGCACGGAGGCCGCCGTTAGCCACACGAAGGTGCGCATTGGAAGACGCGGTGCGCTACTGCGTATTAACGACTTCGCCTCTTACGCGATGGGCGGAGCCATCCGCGAGATGGTTGGCCACGATTGAAAAGGTCTGAATGTGCGATTAGCGCTAATCGACGCCCTTCGTAGCGCTACGAAGTGACGGGCTCGCGGGGATTCGAACCCCGGTCACCGGCTCCGAAGGCCGGCAGTCTATCCACTAGCCTACGAGCCCCTAGAGTAGACGTTCTGCTCCCGGCCTTCGCAGCCAAGCCAGCCTATAAAAGCATGAACGGGGCAGGCGCCGTCGATTCACCAAAACCGCAACAAGGTAGCTTTTTAGGAGGCCGGCGGCCTCGACAGTGTGATGGATGACCTGGACGCGCTCATTCTGCGCGAGCTGGGGATGGAGCCCTTCATCGCGTGGCCCCGGCGGCACGCCGGCCACAAGTTCGCGGACATCGCCCGGAAACTGGGCCGCAACGCCCAGTTCGTCAAGGACCGCGTCTCCCGCATGGAGAAGGCCGGCGTCATCACCGGTTACCACGTCTTCCCCAACCTCCGCCACGTCGGGCTCGATTACACCGTCTTCCGGCTGCAAAGCGGCTCCCTGCCCGAGGAGTCGGCGATCTCGCGCCTGGGCGCCGTCGACGGGTTCGTCGGTGCCGTCTGGGGCCTCGATTCGAGCGTCTGCCTGGATTTGATCCACGCGGGCCTGGGCCAACGCGCCCGCCGGCTGGAGCTGGTGGGAAACCTCGTCAAGGGGGACACGGGACCCGTATGCTTCTACGAGCGGGCGTTCCCGGAACCCAAGCGGACGCTCAGCCCGCTCGACTGGCGGATCCTCCAAGCGCTCACCGACGACGCGCGGCGTCCCCTGTCCGAGGTGGCCGATGAGGTCGGCGCGACGGCCAAGACGGTCCGCGCCCGGTTCCACCGGATGCGCGACGAGGGCAGCCTCGACGAACACGTCACGATCGACTTCTCCAAGATGTCCGGGATTATCCCGTTCCAGATCGCCGCATGGTTCGACGACGGCGCCACCGACACCGAAAAACGGATCCTCGAGACGTTCCGCGACCGCTACCTGGCGCACTTCCATCCGCCCGACGACGGGTACTCGTCGTTCCTGTTCCGGATCTTCGCGCACTCGCCGGCCGAGGTCCAGGACCTCGTACGGCAGACGCTCGCCGTCGACGGCGTGCGCACCGCCGAACCGGTCGTGGCCACCGGATCCTACTACGACGAGCGGTGGCTCCAAGAGCTTATCGACCAGAAGGTCCGGGCCACGGCGACGGACGTTCCGTAATCCAAGGCGGCGTCTTGGAAACCGGAAATCCTAGCGTGGATGTTTCCGGTGGTTCCTGCCCCGCCATCCGTGCCTATTTACTCTGTACATGCGTCGAATGATCACGCGTCCACGACGCGGATCGCAGTGGGCGCGGCATGGAGATGAAAACGATGGCACGAAACGACGGGGACGATGACGCAACGAAGCAACCGGGCGGCGCGACGATCCGGACGGCCGGCGGATGGCTGGTCGCCGGCGCCATCATCTGGGTGGTCTCGCTGGCGATGCACCCGCCGCCGCCTCCGGAAATCGCGGCCTTCATGGACATGGTGGCCGAGACCGGTGCGCGCTGGGTCGTCGTCCACTGGCTGGCCGCCATCGCCATGTCGATCTTCGTGGTCGTAAGCCTCCTCGTCCTGACCTCGGATTCCCGATTGACACGGGGTCCGCTCGGACGCACGGCATGGGCGGTCCTTCCGGTCGCCTCGCTCTGGGTCATCACGACGGCCATCGCCGAGGCGAC
>CAZXJU010000216.1:0-3376 GCA_964641035.1 uncultured Halobacteriales archaeon
TCGACAAGGAGGACAGCGACGGAATCGTCGCCGTGTACGACCTGGGCGGCGGCACCTTCGACATCACGATCATGGAGATGGGCGACGGCGTCTTCGAGGTGAAATCCACCAACGGCGACACGAGCCTGGGCGGCAGCGACATGGACAAAGCCGTCCTCGACCACCTGGCCGGCATCTTCCAAAAGGAGACCGGCATCGACGTCACCGAGGACCGCGCCGCCCTGCAACGCCTGCGGGACGCCGCCGAACGCGCCAAGATGGAACTCACCTCCATGACGCAGACGACGATCAACCTCCCGTACCTGGCGGCCAACGACGACGGACCGCAACACCTGGAGACCACGCTCAACCGCGCCAAGCTGGAAGAACTGGTCCGCCCGATCGTCGAGAGGACCCGCAAACCCGTCGAAAACGCGATCAAGGACGCCAAGATCAAGAAAGAAGACATCCAGCACGTCCTGCTGGTCGGCGGCCCCACCCGCATGCCGATCGTCCAGGAGATCGTCCAAGACCTGTTCGACCAGAAGCCGCAACGCGGCGTCAACCCCATGCAATGCGTCGCCATGGGCGCCGCCGTCCAAGCCGGCGTCCTGTCCGGCGACGTCGAACGCGACATCGTCCTCCTGGACGTCACGCCGCTCACCTTGGGCATCGAGACGCTCGGCGGCGTCACGACCGCGCTGATCGAACGCAACACGACGATCCCAACCCAGAAGACGAAGGTCTTCACCACCGCCGCCGACAACCAGACCAGCGTCGACGTCCACGTCCTCCAGGGCGAACGGCCGATGGCCGGCGACAACAAGAGCCTCGGACGGTTCCGCCTCGACGGAATCCCCCCCGCGCCCCGCGGCGTGCCCCAAGTCGAGGTCAGTTTCGACATCGACGCCGACGGCATCCTCAATGTCACCGCCAAAGACCTCGGCACCGGCAAAGAGAACAAGATCACCGTTAAGGGCAGCACGAAGCTCAGCGACGACGAGATCGAACGCATGCGCAAAGAGGCGGAAGCCCACAAGGAGGAAGACGAGCAGCGCAAAGCCCGCGTCGATGCGCGCAACGAAGCCGACCAGGCCGTCATCGGAGCCGAACGGTTCCTCAAGGAGAACGGCGACAAAGTCTCCGACGAGGACACCAAGAAACTCGAGGACTCCATCAAGGCCGCCCGCTCGGTCCTCGAAGGCGACGACATCGAAGCCATCAAGGCCAAGGCCGAATCGCTCTCCAAGACAATGGAACCGATCGTCGTCGCGCTCTACCAGAAACAAGGCGAGGCCCAAGGCGGAGACGCACCCGGCGGCGAAGGGGCCGAATGGACCGGCAAGCCCGAAGGCGCCGAAGACGACGACGACGTCGTCGACGCCGACTTCAAGGTCAAGGAAGGCTCCTCCGGCAACGGCGGCAAGGCCGGCGAGAAGACCACCAAAGAGGACAAGTCCGGCTCCTCCGATTGACCGCCGCTAAGGTTCCCCCATGGCTTCCAAGCGCGACTACTATGAAGTACTAGGCGTCGACCGCGACGCCGGCAAGGACGAGATCAAGAAGGCGTACCGGAAGCTCGCCCTCAAGTACCACCCCGACCGGAACAAGGAAGAGGACGCCTCCGACCGCTTCAAGGAGATCAGCGAGGCGTACGGCGTCCTCAGCGACGAGGAGAAGCGACGCCTCTACGACCAATACGGCCACGCAGGCGTCGACGAACGTTACAGCCGCGAGGACATCTTCCGCGGCGCAGACTTCGGCGACTTCGGCGACATGTTCGGCGACCTCGGCCGTATCTTCGAACACTTCTTCGGTGGCGGGGGCGGCTTCGGCGGCGCCCCCGGCGGCGGACGTCCGGGACGCGGCCGCGACATGGCCACCCGGATCGCCATCACGCTGGAGGAGGCCGCCACCGGTACCCAACGGGAACTCGAATACAAACGCCGGGCCCCCTGCGACGCGTGCGACGCGACGGGCGCTCGCGACGGCGCCAAACCCGTCACCTGCTCCGATTGCGGCGGCCAGGGCCAAGTCCGCAGCGCGCAACGCCACATGTTCGGCCAATTCGTCCAAGTCAGCGCCTGCCCACGCTGCCAAGGCCAGGGGACCCGCATCGACGACCCCTGCACCCAATGCGGCGGCGCGGGCCGCACCGAGACACGCGAGACCGTGGCCGTCGACATCCCGGCCGGCATCGACTCCGGAGGCCGCCTCCGCCTTGAAGGCCGAGGCGAATCCGGCGTACGCGGCGCGCCGCCCGGCGACCTCTACGTCCAAGTCGAAGTCCGGCCGCACGAGGCGTTCGAACGGCGCGGCGCCGACCTGCACACCGTGCTGCCCGTCCGCTACGCGCAAGCCGTCCTGGGCGACGAACTCACCATCCAAGGCCTCGGCGACGAACGCATCGACGTCAAGATCCCGCCCGGCAGCCGCCACGGCCGTCGGCTGCGCCTGCAAGGCCAAGGGCTGCCCGACGGACGCGGCCGGCGCGGCGACCTGTACGTGCACGTGCACATCACCGTCCCGAAGAAACCGAGCAAGAGGGCGAAAGAACACCTACGACGCTTCGACGAGGTAGTCGCCGACGACGAGGACGGCGGCACGGGGTTCTTCCGCAACCTGTTCGGAGCAAAGCATTAACAAAGCCGACAACGAATAGGACGAAACCACCATGACAGAACACCACGAGGACGACGACCCGCGCCGGCGCAAGGACCCCTTCGACGAGATCATCCGGGGCATGGGCTTCGACCCACGCAACTTCGACAAGATCTTCCAGGACATGCAGCGGGCCATCGGCAAGATGCTCGAGGAAGGCGGCTTCGAACCTGGCAAACCCTACATGCACGGGTTCAGCTTCAAGGTCGGCCCCGACGGCCGGCCCGAGATCCAAGAGTTCGGCAACCGCCCCGAACGCCAACCCGGAAAGAAGGGCTTCGTGAAACTGAGCGAAGAACGCGAACCACCCACCGACGTCATCAACGGAGACAACGAGGTCAGCGTCACCGTCGAGATGCCCGGCGTGGACAAGGACAACATCGACCTGAAGGTCACCGAGAACGAGTTGACGATCAGCGTCGACACGGAGAACCGCAAGTACCACAAGGTCGTCAACCTGCCCGCCACGGTCAAACCCGACACGACCAACGCCACCTACAAGAACGGCGTGCTGGACGTCGTCATCGAACGGAAACACCCCGGCAAGGGCGACGGCGGCGTCAAGGTCAAGGTGCAGTAGCTCAGACGACCGACCACGGGCCGCGTCAGCCCCGGTCGCCTGACGGGCCACATGGCCGGTTCGAACGTACGCTGCATCCGGGACCCGTCCCAACCAGGAACCGCACAAGAACCCTTATCTAGACCACCCTGAATCGGCGCCCCGTCCCCCGCGTGG
>CAZXJU010000217.1:0-3352 GCA_964641035.1 uncultured Halobacteriales archaeon
ACAACCAGATGAAGAGGTCCTTGGCGATGAGCATCGTGTTCGTCTCGTCGCCCACCACGGCCTCCACGATCTGCCGTAGCGCCATGTCGCCCGTCTCGATGCCCCACTCGGGCCCCGTGTACTGGGCGCGCGCCACGTTGTGCGGCGACCGGTCGAGGTCCGACAAGTCGAGGTACCGGTCGGGGTCCTCGATGTCCCAGAGCCTGAGGAAGCTCGTATAGTTGGCGTGGATGCCGACCTGCCAGGAGCCAACGCCGGGGTTGTCCATCGCCACCTCGACGCGCAACGTCACCTCGTTGCTCCACGCGGAAGCGAGTCCGGCGCCGTTGACGGCGCGGACACGGTAGTCGTATTCGCCGTTTCCGAGGTTCGACTCCGTGTACGTCGTCCCAGCGACGGCGGCGACCGGTTCGAACGCCGCCGTCCCGGTGGCGCGCGCGACCTCGTAGCCGGCCAGGCCGGATACGTCCGTCACGGCGCTCCAGGAGATGTCGAACGTGTAGCCGGCGGGGTCCGGCCGGTCGGTGAGGACCGGCGCGTCCGGTGGCGTAGGGTCGAACCCGAAGGGCCCGAAGGCCGAGGCATCGCCGGTGCTCGACCCGGCGCGCGCGACGACCACGGCGTACCATTGGCCTGCCGACGGCAACGCGACCGTCGCGCTGGGCACCGCGGACGTCGTGGTCGGGGCGCCCAGCGGCGCGTCGGGGTCCTCCACGACGTGGACGTCGTACGTGATGTCGGCGTGGCTCAGGTTCGTCCAACTGAGCGTCACGTCGGCCGTACCGGTCCATCCGCCGACGGGCACCGAGGAGTTCTCCAGTTCCAGGTCGAGTTTGATGAGCACGTCGGCGCGGCCGCCCGCCACCGTCCGGACGTACGCGTCCAACGCGTCGCCCACGTTGCGCTCCGCCGAATCCGGCACCGCGTCACGCAGGAACTTCGGCATGGCGTGATACGTGCCCTTGACCGCGTTCGTCGCGGCCACCGGCGCCAGGACGGCGAACAGGACAAGGAGCAAGGCCACGCCGCCGGCCGCCGCCATCACGATGAGTCTGGTTCTTGCCACGTTCGCGCCATGCCGGCGTCCCAGTATAACGCTTTTTGGTCTCGGCCGCGTCGGTGGGCCCCGTCACGTACTTCACCCGGCCGGTCCTTGCCGGCGGCCGTGCCCGTCAGCTGGTCGGAGAAGCATCGGCCGCACCAACTCAAAGACATCGTCGGCAACCCGCAGGCCTTGAAGGCGTTGGCCAAATGGGCCGACTCCTGGTCCGACGGGCCGCCGAAGCAGCGGGCCGTCCTGTTGGCCGGCCCGCCCGGGTGCGGCAAGACGAGCGCGGCCGTCGCATTGGCCGAAGAACGCGGCTGGGGCGTGATCGAGATGAACGCGTCCGACGCGCGCAGCGCCGACGCGATCCGACGCATCGCCGGGCATGGCGCGGCCCACGAGACGTTCAGCGAGACCGGCGAATTCATGTCGAGCCGCGAAGGCCGGCGGAAACTCATCATCCTCGACGAGGCGGACAACCTGTACGAACGCGGCGGCGGCACCGTCTCCGCAGGCACCGATTACTCCGACCGCGGCGGCAAGAAGGCAATCATCGACACGGTGGCGTCGGCGCAGCAGCCGGTCGTACTCATCGTCAACGACGCGTACGCCCTGACACGCGGCTCGGGCAGCCGCCTGAACCGGCTGGCGCTCAAGATCGCGTTCCAGGAATTGCCGGACGCGATGGTCGCCAAGGCGTTGGCGGGCGTGGCGGACGCCGAAGGCGTCGCCGCGTCGCGCGACGTCCTCGAAGCGGTCGCCGAGCGGGCCGGCGGGGACCTCCGGTCCGCCGTCAACGACCTCCAAGCGCTGGGCCAAGGCCGCGAGCGAATCGAGACGGCGGACGTGGAGGCGTTGGGGTACCGCAACCGCGCCGAATCGATCTTCGACGCGGTGCGCGCGGTGCTGCGCGACGGGAAAGCGGAGCCGGCGATCCGTGCCGCCCGCGATGTGGAGGAACCGCCGGATTTCCTGATCACGTGGATCGACGAGAACCTGCCCAAGGAGTACAAGGATCCACAGGACCTGGAACGCGGCTACGGGTTCCTGGCCGCAGCCGACGTCTACCTGGGCCGCACCAAGCGACGACAGGCGTACGGCCTCTGGTCGTACGCCACGGAACTGATGGCCGGCGGCGTCGCCTCGGCACGGACGGTGCCCCCGGGCGGCTTCGTCCGCTACGGCTTCCCCACGTGGCTGCGGCAGATGTCGAGTTCGCGGGGCCATCGGGCGTTGCGTGACGCGTTGGCCGAGAAGGTCGGCGGGGCGCTGCACATGGGCAAGCGGGCCGCGACACGCGACGCGTTGCCGTGGCTGCGCACCTTGTGCCTGGCGGACCCGCAATTGGCGGCACGGACCGGCGTCACGATGGAACTGACGGGTGATGAGATCGGGTTCCTGCTGGGTCCGGACGCGGACCCGTCGTACGTCGAGGAGGTCGTGGCCGACGTCGAACGGCGGCGGGAGCAGGAGGAGCCGGAGCGCGAGGAGGAGTTCTTCGCGCAGGCAGAGCGGGAGGAGGAGCCGCAAGAGGACCGGACGGAGCCGGAACCGGAGGCCGAAGAGGACGAACCGCCGTCCAAGACGCTCTTTGACTTCTAGGATGGATTTGGGGGCCTCCATCGAAATAGCTTTTTAAACGGGCCGGGCTTGGGGGCCCGCCCCTCGGTCTTGGAGGGCCCACAGGACGACGCGCATGGCCTATCAAGGATACCGAACCCAGCAGGATTCCTTCTTGAAGCGGAACCGCTGGACGATCATCGTCCTCGTTTTCTGTCTGGCGTTGGCCGGCACCGTCCGGATCGCCTTCAACTACGAACCGGCGATCAACGACGGGACGTACCGGTACGCCGGAAACGACGACTACTACCATCTGCGCGTCGTCCAACACGTGCAGGAGACCGGTGAACACCTCGTCGACGACCCCCTGCTGAACTACCCGGTGCCCGCCAAGAACCCGCGTCCGCCCGTCTACGACTGGTCGGTCGCCATCATGGCGCAAGGCATGGCGGCGGTCACGCCGATGGATAGCGTCGAAGCGGGCCAGTACGCCCTCGAATGGGGGTCGGCGCTGTGGGGCATGCTCATCGTCATCCCGACGTGGCTGCTGGGCCGGGCGCTCTTCTCCAACGCCGCCGGCCTGTGGGCCGCGTTCCTGATCGCCGCCAGCCCGTCGAACATCCAACGAAGCGGCTTCGGTCTGGGCGACCACGACGCCTTCATCCTCTTCTTCCTTGTGCTCGGCGCCTACTTCATCGTGAGAGCGCTCAAGTACACTCGAAGCGAACGGTTCGTCCAGACGTGGAC
>CAZXJU010000218.1:0-3315 GCA_964641035.1 uncultured Halobacteriales archaeon
GGCTCCGGCGGCTCCGTCGCCGTCGTGTCCACCATGCTGGCGAAGGTCAGGAGGAGCGCCACGCCTCCCAGCACGATCCAAGGTACGATGCGGTCGGACACAGGCTCCGGGGCGCGTCACTGCGGGACGAGTCAAGAAGACTTCGGTTGCGTCGTTTCAGAAACTGGTTGTTCCTCGGTCTCGCGGCTGCCGTTCTGGTAGTCTTCGAGCAGCTGTTGGCCACGGATCCGTTCGCCCTCGATGGGTACGGGGTATTCACCGGTGACGCAGCCTAGGCAGAGGTTGCTTCGTGGCATGCCGATCGCCTGCACCATGCCCGCCACACTCGTGTAGGCGAGGCTGTCGGCGCCGATCTGCTCCTCGATCTCTTTGACCGTCTTGTCGGCGGCGACCAGCTGGTTCCGATGATGGAAGTCGACGCCCAGGTAGCATGGGTCACTGATCGGAGGGCTGGCGACCCGGACGTGGACCTCCTTGGCCCCGGCGTCCCGCACCAGCTGCACGATCCGCTGCATGGTGGTCGAACGGACGATCGAGTCGTCGACGACGACGACGCGTTTTCCCGCCACGAACGCGGGGATCGGGTTGAGTTTGAGGCGCACGTTCAATTCCCGCGTGTCCTGGCCGGGCATGATGAAGGTGCGGTGCACGTACCGGTTCTTCATCAACGCCTCCACCAGCGGAAGGTTCGCCTCGCGGGCGAAGCCCGCGGCGTGGGCACGGCCGGAGTCCGGCACGGGGACGACCAGGTCGGCGTCCACGGGCGCTTCCCGCGCAAGCTGGCGTCCGATGCGGACGCGGGCCTCGTGGGCCAGGTGGCCGTCGATGGTGGAGTCGGAGCGGGCGAAGTAGACGTATTCGAAGAAGCAGTGCGCCGGCGCCTCCGCCGGATGTGCACCATGCGAGATGACATCGGTCCGGGTGACCTCGACGATCTCGCCTGGCTTCACGTCGCGGATCAGTTCGGCGCCCAACACGTCGAGGGCGACGGATTCCGACGCGGCGACGTACCCGCCGTCTCCGGACAGCCGGCCCAAGCAGAGCGGCCGGATTCCGTGCGGGTCCCGCACGGCGTAGACGCGGTCGCCGATCAGGATGGTGAAGGAGTACGCCCCGACGATGTCTTCCATGACCTCTTTGATGGCGCGCACGGGGTTGTCCGGGTTGGCGACGACGCGGTTGGCCAGCAGCCGCGCGACGACTTCGGTGTCGTTGTCCGTGACGAAGCCCCATCCCTTGGCCTTGAGGGTCTCGAGGATCTTGGGGGCGTTGACGATGTCGCCGTTGTGGGCCAGGGCGATGGTGCCGATCTGGCTTTGCACGGTCTGGGGTTGGGCGTTCTCGACGGTCGACCGGCCGGCCGTGGAGTAGCGCACGTGGCCGATGCCGCGTTGGCCGCCCAGCTCGGCGAGTTTGTCCGCGTCGAAGACGGCGTCGACCAGGCCCATGCCTTTGACGGTTCGGTTCTTGCCGCCGTCGTCGACGGTGCTGATGCCGGCGGATTCCTGGCCGCGATGCTGGAGGGCTCGCAATCCGTAGAAAATCATCGGCGCGACGGGCTGGTCGGCGACGATCGCAAGGACGCCGCAGGCGTGCCGGATTCCCATCGCGCTCGGTTTCACTACTACCCGTGCCTCGTTAAAAGCTTTCTGGGAGGCCGTCCCGTGGTTTCCGGTGGAACGTTCTCGTCGCGCTCCCCGGTCAGGAAACTCACGGGCCCGTGTGGACGGCCACCTTACCCGTACATCGAGGGCGACTCCGGCGACCCCTTGGGGGCGGCCGCCGCGCGCTTTTGCAGCGCCTTGATCTGCTTTTCGAACCCTTCGGCCTGGCGGATGAGCGGTTCGACGTCGATGTCGAGCTCAAGGAATCCTGCGATGACCTCCATGAGGGTGGCGGCCGACCGGGCGTCCGGATAGTTCGCGTGCGCCTCGGCCAGGATCGAGAGGACGTCCATGTTGCGCCGCTTTCCGACGTTGAGCAGGATGCCGCAGACGCCGGTGATGATGCCTTCTTGGAACGGGTCGACGCCCTGGTCGCGGATCACGTTGCGCATCCGCTCGGTCGTACCCAGCGCGTACACCTCCACCGTCTCGTCGTCGGCGGCCTCGCCTTCCAGGACCAGGCCTTCGGGGCTGACGACGTAGTCGACCTCGTGCTGGGCCGACCAATCGAGGATTGCTTCGCCGATCGGACGCATCAAGGGCGTCGGCGGCTGGAATTCGCTGACGAAGACGACGAGCTTCTGCTCCTTGGCGCCCTGGTCGTGCCGGCCGCCGTAGATGCGCACCGGCGAAAGCGGCTCCGCGTCGTGTACGACGCTCAAGGTCGGAAAGTTCGGATGATCCATCACGCCAATCTGGTCCAGGCCCAACGTGTCGATGAGGTAGTTCGCGACGATGGTGCTGACCAGGCCGACGCTTGGGAAGCCGTCGATGACGCGCGCCCCTTTCAGGTCGAGGTCCGGGGCGAACTCGTGGATGGTCACGTTCTCCATGGACTGAGCGAAGACGCGGCGGCTCGTATAAGCGTATGTCTAAAAGGGCGGCCTGGGTTCGTTGCGTCGAATGCATCCGTCGGACCGACTGCTCGGCGTGAAGTCGGCACTTCTGAAGGATCGCCATGTCGTGCTTGGCGTCAGCGGCAGCATCGCGGTCGTCGAGACGGTGAAGTTGGCGCACGAACTGAAACGGCATGGGGCGCGCGTGACGGCGGTCATGACGCGGGCCGCGCAACGGTTCATCTCGCCGCTGGCGCTCGAATACGCCACCGGGAACCCGGTGGTGACCGAACTGACGGGTCTGGGGGAACACGTCGCGTTGTGCGATGGCCGCGACCAGAGCGGCGACGTGCTGCTTGTGGCGCCGGCGACCGCCAACACGATCGCGAAGATCGCGCTCGGCGTCGACGACACGCCGGTGACCAGTTGCGCCACCGTGGCCTTGGGTGCCGGCGTGCCGGTCGTGGTGGCGCCCGCGATGCACGACATGATGAAGGACAACCCGGCCGTCGCCCGACGGCTGGACGACCTGAAAGGGATGGGTGTGCACTTGGCCGCACCGGTCGAGGAGGAGGAGAAGGCGAAGATGGCCGACCCTGGATCCATCGCCGACACGGTGGTCCGGGCGTTGGCCGACGGTCCGTGGGTCGGGCGCAAGGCGGTCGTGGTCAGCGGCGCGACCGCCGAACCCGTCGACCCGATCCGGGTCATCACGAACCGTTCATCGGGCCGCATGGGCGTCGAAGTCGCCCGGTCGCTTTACCATTCCGGCGCTGACGTGGAACTGTGGAACGCGTGGGGTCTTGTGCCGCTTC
>CAZXJU010000219.1:0-3260 GCA_964641035.1 uncultured Halobacteriales archaeon
CGTTGCCGCGCTCGCCGCAGCCGATGTAGACGACGACCTGGGCGTCGGACCACTTGGCCAACGCCTGCTGGGTCACCGTGTTGTGCAACAGGAACGGTTGGTGGCCGCCGACGAAGTTCTGGGTTTCCGGCACGACGAGATCGTACACCGGTCGGACGCCCTCGACGACCTCGATGTCGACGATGGCGTCGAAGAAGACGTGGTCGAGCACGCGTTCCAAGACGACCATTTCCCCCTGATTCGATGCGGATTGGGGCGAGACGCCGCGTTTGTCGTTTTGCGTTGGTTCGGCGACCGCCAAGTAGGAATCGACGTCTGCTTCGGCGGCGTTGGAGGCGGCTGAATCAAACGATTCCAGGACGTTGGCCAACGCGGCGCCCCGCGGTACGACCAATTCATCGCCCGCCTCAAGCCGGGCCGCCAGAGTCTCTTCGATGCGTCCGTCATGGGCGCGGAAGAGCTTGTGGGCCGGCGTGACCTCGACGGCCCGGCCGGTGCGCGTAGTGATTCGTAGGATGCGGTCTGTCGTGCCCCGGTAGACCTGGGTCGCATCGGCCCGTGTGAGCCGTTGCCCGTCGAACCCGACAACCCGTAGCGGTGTTTCCAGTACCTCGAGGTGTTCGGCCGATTCGCCGGCATCGCCTTGGGCCAAGGACTCGTACAGTTCCTCGATCGCGACCCGGCGGCCATCCGCCAACAGCACAGGCGTGTCGCCTGCGACACATTTTCCGCTGCCGAACGGTCCGGGGATGGCGGCGGTGCCGCCCTTGGCCAACGGGAACAGGCCGTCGAGGATCCGTTGGCCCGTGTTGAGCGGGACGTCCGGCAGCAGCTTCTCCTGGCTCGGCCGTGCCTCACGCACCGGCCACCGGTGGTGCAGCATCAGTTCGGTGCCGTCCTCAAGGACGCACACCGTCTCGTCGATCGTGAAGGATCCCGCCTCGATCGATTTCACCTTCGTTGGCTTCTGCTTCGGAGGCACGAGAATCTTGTGTTCGATGGTCGGGGTCTCCGGTACCGTGCCGATGACGCTGCCGCCGGCGACCTCGTCGCCCGGCTTGACGGTGGGCGTGAACTCCCACTTCTTCTCATGGTCGAGACCCGGCGCGTCGACGCCGCGCTCGATGAAGTCGCCCATCTCGTCACGTAGGATCGGAAGCGGCCGCTGGATCCCGTCGTAGATGCTCGTCAGGAGTCCGGGGCCGAGTTCGACGGTGAGCGGGAGGCCGGTGTTGATGACGGGTTCGCCCGGTCGGATGCCCGAGGTGTCCTCGTACACTTGGATGATGGACCGGTCCTCTTCGATCTCGATGACCTCACCCATCAGGCGTTCCTCGCCCACGCGCACGATGTCGTACATGCGCGGCTGGATGCCGATCGCGGTCACGACGGGTCCGGAGACCCGGTAGATTTCGCCTTTCTGCTTGGTCGTCATAGGGTTCACGTTCCTTGGATTCTCATTTCCACACGTCGACGCCGATCGCCTGCTTGAGTTTCTCGCGCAGCGCCGTGTCCTCGTCCACGCCGATCGTCACCAGCGTCGGCTGGATGCTCTCTTCGAGTTCGCGTTGGAGCCCGACGTCGAGGGCCCGCAGGTCCTCGGTGCGCATCACGAGCACGCCGATGTCGTCGTCCTGGAGCGCGAGGCGGATCGCTTCGCGCATGTTCTCGCCGGTCTCGACGCTGAACGTCTTGCGCACGCCGGCCAGTTTGAAGCCGAGGGTGAACAGGTCGGGGCCGATCGCGGCCAGTTCCTTCGCCATGCCTAGATCACCACCAGCAGGTTCTGGATCTCGTCTTCGTCGAGTTCGGCCTGCTTGCCGCGCGCGATGGCGCGCAGGTTGCGCACTTCGAGGTTCTTGCGCATGAAGTAGTTGATGATGGGGAGGACGCTGAGGGGGTTCCGGTAGGCGAAGCGTTGGGCGAAGTTCGCGACGCTGCGGGTCAATGCGACCTGGACGGGTGCGAGGCTTCCGTCTTCGACGAGGCCGTCGAGTTCGGCCTTGACTTCCTGGTAGACTTTGAACTCCTTGAGACGTTCGACCAGGTCGTCGAGGCCCGTGGCCTCGGCAAGGCGGCGCAGGTCGGCCGGTTTGAACTCGTAGCCGGCCATGAGGAGGTGGTCGGTCGCGTCGGCCTCCGGGTCCCGTTTCTTGAGGCGCAGGAGCGTCTGGAGGTTCTTCGCGTCGATCTCCTTCTTGACGAACGTGAGGAACAACTTGTTCTCCTGGTTGTTGGGCGGGATCGTCTCCAGCAGGTTCTCGAAGTACGCGCGGTCCAACGCATCCTCGTACGCCTGCAGAAGGAAGTTGGGGTCTTCGACGTCTCGTTCCGCGTCCTTGAGGACCTTGTGCGCCTCCGCGCCTTGCGGGGTGGCCGCCAACGCCTCGGCGACGGCGGTCACGCCTTCGCCCTCGGCGAGGATCAATCGGTTGTAGAAGTCGAAATCCGCGCGGTCCTCGATCAGCAATTCCTTGAGGATCTGGTCCGGTTCGGCGCCCCAGGACCGTCCGCGGAGGATCGTCTTGATGTTCTGGTAGAACCAACGGTCCAGGTACCGGCCGACGAGCCGGCCGACCTCGCCTTTGGTGAAGTCGCGGATCTCGGCGTATTCACGTTCCTCGTTCACGTTCAACGCGTTCTCCAGGAGGTCGAACCGGCTGAACTTGGACGCCAGTTCGTCGATCTCGCGGGAGTACGTCGTGCCTTCCAATTGCCGCGTGATCTCCGAGATGTCCATCTTCAGGAGCTTGACGTACGTGTCGCTGGCCAAGAGCTTCGCGCGCCGGGCGCGGACCCGGGCGTTGACGTAGGCGTAGTTGCCGCGCTGCATGCTGCGGCCGAAGAATCCTGTCAAGCCCTTGGCCAGTCCCATGCCGGTTACTCCACCTCGAACAGGTCGTGCGTCTTCACGAGGATGTTCTTCCAGGCGTCGTCCACGAGCGTCTCGAACCGGTAATCCAGTCGTACGTCGCCGGTGGGGCCTTCGAGCAGGAAGCCGCCGGCGCAGTCGATGACGTCGCCTTCCTCGAAGCCTTGGTCGGCCAGGAAGTCCAGGTCCTGTTTGCGGGCGTGGACGCGGCCTTCCGGAAGCTCCTCTTTTGCCTTCGCGACGAGTTTCTTCAGGACCGCCGTGTTCCGGTCCTGCGGCAAGTTCGACAATGCGTCGACGAGGCGCCGGCGGAAGTCCGTCAGGAGTTCGCGCTGCACGGAAAGGTAGTTGCGGCGGGCCTGGAACTCGCTGGCTCCGAGGATCTCCC
>CAZXJU010000220.1:0-3233 GCA_964641035.1 uncultured Halobacteriales archaeon
GATGCGAACCCACGCGCTTCTCATGGCCGCCCTGGCCGCCACGATCGCCCTGGCCGGCTGCCTCGGCGACGGCCTCGACCCGCTGGGCGACCGGGACCTGCTGGGCGGCACCGGACAACGGCTCATGCCGACGGCCACCGTCGCCCTGGTCGACACCGGCATCAACCCCTACCACGTCGACTTCCGCGACAACACGAGCCTCGCGCACGTGCACCCGTCGCTCTACCTGCCCGGCTACCCCGCCGACACGTCGGCGCTCGAACTCGACTTCTCCGACGGCGTCGAAGACGCGCAAGAGGCCTACGAACGGGACGAGGCCGTGTGGGACACCGTCGAGCCACGCACCCTCTACTGGGTGCCCGGCACGAAGATCGTCGGGCTCTACGTCGCCGCCGACTCCGGCGACGGCTTCTCCACCGGCCACGGCACCATGACCGCCTCACGCGCGGCCGGCAACGCCTACAGCCTCTGCCCCGAATGCCGCATCACCGCGGTCCAAGGCTTCAACGGCGAAGCCGTCACCTGGGCCTCCCAGCAACCATGGATCGACGCCCAGTCGAACTCGTGGAGCCCCGTCGTCGTCTTCCAGCAGGCCGATCCGGCGCAAGAGGCGGGCCTGGCCGACGCGTTCGCCGACGCCGCCACCCGCCACCTCGTCTTCGGCTCGGCCGGAAACGGCGCCATGGGCAAAGGAGGCGTCCTCGGACACCCCTCGTTCACCCGCAGCACGTCCGGGCCGCCCGGCGTCATCAGCGTCGGCGGCCACGACAACGGCGAGGTCGTCCTGTGGAGCGGCTCCTGGCCGCACGTCGTGGCCGACGCCTGCGCCAACTGGGCCGCCATCGGCGGTAGCCTCGACGAGTACAGCGGCAGCGCCGGCGGCGGCACGTCCTCCGCCAGCCCGTACGCCGCCGGCGAGGCCGCCCGCATCGTCCTGGAGGCACGACGCGTCCTGGCCGACGGAAGCGGCCTCGGCGTCACCGACGGCGTCATGGCACGCGGCACCGCCACCGACCAAGGCCCGCTCTCCGACGGCGACCTGACGCTCGACGAGGCAAAACAGATCCTCTTCAAGACGGCGGCCGCCCGGCCCGTCTACACCGACCACGACGGCGACAGTTGCCGCACCGCAGCGCCCTACAACACCTACCCCGTCGCCTGGGAGGACATCCCGGACGACCTGCCGACCTACTACTTCATCGGCTACGGCCAGGTCAGCGTCCACACGGTGGCCGCGGCCCTCGACGTGGTCACCGGCGAGGCGCCGTTGCCGGACCGTCCGCAGGCCGACCAATGGCACGCCTACAACGAGGACCTGCGCGAGACGTACCACGCGTTGCCGCATTGATCCGACACCGGAACCGACATCCAGGT
Source organism: uncultured Halobacteriales archaeon (assembly GCA_964641035.1). Taxonomy (GTDB): domain Archaea; phylum Thermoplasmatota; class E2; order JACPAO01; family JACPAO01; genus CAZXJU01. The sequence goes on from CAZXJU010000220.1 coordinate 1,375, forward strand.
CTGGACCCGCACCCCACACCTAGTGCCTAAACTTAGGCACTAGGGGCCGCCGTCCGAACATTCTTGAGCCAACCCCGACTACCGTCGGCCCCTTGGAAGACCAAGAACTCACCGAGCGGCTGCTCGCATGGTACGACCCCGACGCACGGGACGTCCCGTGGCGCGGCACCGACGACCCCTACCACGTGCTCCTGGCCGAATTCCTGCTCCAACAGACCCGCATGGCCACCGCCGTGCCGAAACTGGAAGCATTCCTCGAGCGCTGGCCGACCGTCGACGACCTGGCCGCCGCCGACGTCGACGACGTCCTCGCCGAATGGAGTGGCCTCGGCTACTACCAACGGGCCCGGAACCTCCACTCCTCGGCCCGCCGGATCGTGGACGAGCACCACGGCCGCGTCCCAGACGACCCGGACGTCCTCGCGACGCTTCCCGGAATCGGCCCCTACACCGCCGGCGCCATCGCCTCCACGGCCTACGGTGTGGCCGCCCCCGCTGTCGACGGCAACGTCCTGCGGGTGCTCGGCCGCGTCGAGGACCGCACCGACCCCGTCGAAGCCGCGTCGTACCGCCGCGCTGTCACCCGACGCGTGCGTGGCCTCTTGGAACACGGCGAGCCGGGCGACGTCAACCAGGCGTTGATGGACCTGGGCGCCCGCGTCTGCACGCCCAGGAACCCCGACTGCCCCGCGTGCCCGCTGGCCGCCGGCTGCCACGCCCACCTCGAAGGCGACCCCGAAACGATCCCACGCCGCAGACGCAAGACGAAGCCGACGGAGCGCCTGGTGGCGATCCTCGCCTGGCGCGGCGACCGGTTCCTCGCAGAACCCATGCACGGCCACGGCGTGCTCGAAGGCCTATGGGGCCCGCCGCTTCGCAAACGCGCGCCGGGCCAGGCCGCCCAGCTGCCGGAGATCGTCCACACCTTCAGCCACAAACGCTGGGTCGTCCGCCCGTGCCTCCTTTCACGCCAACCGACGTGTCCGCGCGGCGCCCGCTGGGTCACTTGGGACGAGTTCGCCGCCCTTCCGACGTCGAGCCTGGCGCGCCGGCTGGTCGAGATCGGCGCCGACCACCGGTCCTAGGCGGCCGCGGCGACCTCTTCGGCCTCCGCGTCCTGCTCCGACCCCTCAAGCCGTTTCGCCAGCACACGCCGCAGGTACTTGCCGGTGTGCGTGCCCGTCCGCGCGACCTCCTCCGGCGTCCCGGTCGCGACCACCTTGCCGCCCTTGTCGCCGCCGTCGGGGCCCAGGTCGATGACCTGGTCGGCGCTCTTGATGATGTCCATGTTGTGTTCGATCACGACCACCGTGTTGCCCTGGTCGACTAGGCGGCCCAGCACGTCCAACAGGAACTGGATGTCATGGAAGTGCAGCCCCGTGGTCGGCTCGTCGAGGATGAAGAGCGTCCGGCCCGTCGACCGCTTGCTCAACTCGGTGGCCAGTTTCACGCGTTGCGCCTCGCCGCCCGACAACTGCGTCGCCGGCTGCCCGAGGCGGATGTACCCCAGCCCGACGTCGGCGAGCGTCTCAAGCCGGTTCTTGGCCGGAGGCACCGCGGCGTAGAATTCCAACGCCTCCTCCACCGTCATGTCCAACACGTCGCGGATCGTCTTGCCGTTGTACTTGATCGCCAACGTCTCGTTGTTGTAACGCGACCCCTTGCAAACCTCGCACGGCACGTAGACGTCGGGCAGGAAATGCATCTCGATCGTGACGATGCCGTCGCCCTTGCACGCCTCGCACCGGCCGCCGGTCACGTTGAAGCTGAACCGGCCCGGCTTGTAGCCCCGCTTGCGGGCCTCCGGCGTCTTCGCGAAGAGGTCCCGGATCGGCGTGAAGAGGCCGGTGTACGTCGCC
>CAZXJU010000221.1:0-3225 GCA_964641035.1 uncultured Halobacteriales archaeon
GCTGGGCGCCGACCGCCAGACCGATCTCTACGGAGGGCCGGACGAGTGAGCCTCACCGTCAGCCCCGGCCCCATCGAGGGCACCGTCGCGGCGCCGCCGTCCAAATCGTACACCCACCGCGCCTACGTCATGGCGGCCCTGGCGGGCCAAGGCACCGTCCGCAACGCCCTCGTCGCGGGCGACACGGAAGCCACCCGCAACGGGCTGGCCGCGCTCGGCGCGCGCAACACGCTTCGCGACGCGGAGGCCCGGTTCTCCGACCGGGTCCGGCCCGGGCGCGCCGAGGTGGACGCGCAGAACTCCGGGACGACGCTGCGTATCCTCACCGCGGTCGCCGCACTGGGCGACGGCCCCGTCACCCTCACGGGCGACGAGAGCCTCCGCCGCCGTCCGATGGGGCCGCTGTTGGAGGCGTTGGGTCCGCTCGGCGCGAAGGTCACCAGTCAGGACGGTCGTGCGCCCGTCGAGGTGCGCGGACCGCTGCGCGGCGGCCGTACGCGGCTTGATGCTGAACTCTCCAGCCAATACCTGACGGCGCTGCTCCTGGCGTGCCCGACCGCGCCGGCCGACACCACCATCGACCTCGCGTCGGCCCCCCGCAGCCGACCCTACGTCGATGTCACGTTGCGGGTTCTGAAAGCCTACGGCATCCGCGCCACCGTCGAGGGCGCCCGCGCCGAAGTCGCCGGTGGCCAGCGTCCCGCGGTCCGCTCGTTCGACGTGCCCGGCGACTATTCCAGCGCCGCCTTCTTCCTCGCGGCCGCCGCGGTCACCCGCGGCCGGGTCACGGTCACGAACCTCGATCCGAACGACGTGCAGGGCGACCGGCGGATCCTCGAGATCCTCGATGACTTCGGCTGCCGGGTCGTCCAGGCCGCCGACCACGTCGTCGTGGAAGGCCGTCCGCTGTCGGCCGTCCAGCTGGATCTGGGGCGCACGCCCGACCTGTTCCCGGTGCTGTGCGCCGTCGCGGCGGTCGCCGAAGGACGCACCGTCCTCTCCGGTGCGCCGCATCTGCGGCACAAGGAGAGCGATCGGATCCGTGCGATGGTCGAGAACCTGGAGGCTTTCGGCATCGAGTGCAGCGAACGCGACGACGGCATCGAGATCGAAGGCGGGACGCCGAAGGCGGCGACGATTCGGTCGGCCGGCGACCACCGGATCGCGCAGGCCGGCGTATTGATGGCGTTGGCCGCCGACGGCGCGTCGCGCCTCGACGACCCGGAGGTCCTCGGCGTCTCCTATCCGAACCTACTTGACGACCTCGCGGCTTGCGGCGGGAGGTTCGACGAATCATGAGCCGTTTCGGACGCACGCTCGGGGTCAACCTCTTCGGGGAGAGCCACGGCCAGGCCGTCGGCGTGCTGCTCACCGGGTTCCCGGCCGGCGTCGAAGCCGACCTCGGCTTCGTGCAAGGGCAACTGGACCGGCGGCGGCCGGGACAATCCGCCGTGACCACGCAACGCAAGGAAGAGGACAAGGTCCAGGTCCTCAGCGGCGTCTTCGAAGGCCGGACGACCGGCGCACCCATCTTGCTCCTGGCGTACAACGCCGACAAGGACTCCAGCAAGTACGACCCGGACGTGCCGCGTCCTGGACACTCGGACCTCTCCGGCCGACGGAAGTTCTTCGGGCACAACGATTGGCGTGGCGCCGGCCATTTCGGCGGCCGGCTCACGTTCGGCCTGGTCGCCGGCGGCGCCCTGGCGCGTGTGGCGTTGCGGCGCGTCGGGACCGACGTCGTGGCGTACACCGAGGAGATCGGAGGCTTGGCGCTCGAGGACGTACCCGAATTCGACGCCGCGGCCGACGCCGTCGACACCAACGACGTACGCTGCCCCGACGAAAAACTCGCGGAACGGATGCGCGAGGCGATCCTCAAGACGCGCAACGCCGGCGACAGCCTCGGCGGCGTGGTCCGCTGCCGGATCCGAAACCCGTACCCCGGCCTCGGCGGCTACCACCAGGAATCCTTCGAATCCCGGATGGCGAAGATGCTCTACGGTATCCCCGCGGTCAAAGGGGTCGGCTTCGGGCTCGGGTTCGAGCTGAGCCGGATGAAGGGAAGCGAGTCGAACGACCCGATCGGGCTGGTCGACGGCGAACCGCGGACGCTGACCAACAAGCAGGGCGGCACCGTCGGCGGCATTACAGACGGCACCGAGGTCAGCTTCAACGTCGCCATCAAGCCGACGTCCAGCCTGCTGGTCGAACAGCCTTCGGTGGACCTATCCGAGAAGGAGGAGACGACGGTCGTCACCCAAGGCCGCCACGACCCGTGCATCGTGCCGCGCGCGGTGCCCGTGGTGGAGAACGCGGCGGCCCTCGTCGTCCTGGACATGCTGCTTGAACGTCTCGGCGAGGAAGCGTTCGCCGCGGCCCAGGAGGACGACGCGTGACCGACGACCGGCTCGATGAGCTGCGGCAGCGGATCCTGGCCATCGACGAGGACATCCTCGCGCTCGTGCACCAGCGTGTCGAGACGGCGCAAGAGATCGGCCGCATCAAGACGGAGCACGGGGAGCCGTTGCAGAACTTCACCGTCGAGAAGAACGTCCTGGAGCACGCGTTGACCGCGGCCAAGGAACGCGGCGTCGACGCGGAGACGACGCGCCGGCTCGTGGAGGCGATGATCCGGGCGTCGCTGAAGGCGCAGGAACGCGCCCGCATCGCCGCCGGCCGGACCACCGACGGCCGCAAGGCGCTCGTAGTCGGCGGCGCCGGCCTGATGGGCGGCTGGTTCGCCCGGTTCCTCAGCGAGAAGGGCTACACCGTCCACGTCCTGGACCCGAAGCCCAGCCGCTGGCCGACCGGCGACCCCAAAGAGCACGAGTACGACGTCGTCGTGCTCGCCACGCCCCCGTCGGTCCTGCCGCGCGTGATCGACGAGGTCGTCGGCGCCGTCGCCAACGACGCGCTCGTCTTCGACATCGCAAGCATCAAAGGCGGCGCGAAGGAGGCGTTGCGGAAACTGGCGGCCGACGGCCGGAAGGTCACCAGCCTCCACCCGATGTTCGGCCCGCAGACCGAGCTCCTGATGGGCCACAACGTGGTCCTCCTGGATTGCGGACGGCCCGACGCGGTGAAGGAAGCCGACCGGCTGTTCGCCGACACGACGGCCGCCCGCCGCACGCTGCCGTTGGGCGAGCACGACGCCCGGATGGCCGAGGTGCTCGGGTTGGCGCACGCCACGAGCCTCGTGTTCAGCCGCACCCTGGCCGACGG
>CAZXJU010000222.1:0-3211 GCA_964641035.1 uncultured Halobacteriales archaeon
TCGCAGCGGCGCCTATTCCGAATCCTCCGCCGGCATCGGCGGCGTGAAGAACGCCCCGGCCGGCCGGTCGATCACCGGCAGCTCGAGGATACTCGTGACGGAGCCGCCCACCTCGACGCTCAACGGCGCCAACGGTTGGGCGAACGTCCGGTCGGCCGGCGTGTCGATCGCCAAGCGCAAGAGAAGCGTGTGGCCGGCCGGCACGACGGCGTCCATCGGTTGGATCTCCATCTTCGCGAACACCGGTTCGCCCGGCGTCACCATCTGCGGCGCCTCCGTGCCGTCGTGGAACCGGAGGTTCATCGCCGTCCACCCGATCCGGGTCCGCTGCCCGTTGGGCGCCTCGTCATACAGGAAGGCGCCGATCGTGCCGCCGGGCGCCGTCGGCATCACCGTCGTGTGCACGCGCGGCAATCCGCTGAGGCGCAACGGCTCCTCCAGGGGCCCCAACCGGAACAACGCCTCCGCATCCCCGGCTGGCACCACGTCTGGGTCGACCGGCGTCGGTACCGCCAACGGGAACGACGCGGCCGCGCCGGACTCGTTTTGGAGCCCGCCGGCGGCCGTCAAATGGTACGTCTGCCAGTCCGCGTCGCGCGGCGGCCAGGCAAGTTCGTCGCGCCACTGGCCCTGGTTGTCCTGCACCTGCGCCGGCGGGCCCGTGTCGACGTCCAGGCCCTTGAGCTCCGAGTCGAACCAGCGCAACAGGATCTCCGCGTAATCCCAACGGCACGTGAAATAATTGGAACTGTCGGGGTTGTCGCAGTACGAGTCGGGGTAACTATGCGGCCACTGGCCGACCAAGTGCTTGACGTTGAGGCCGGACCGGTTCAACTCGTCGGCCCACGGGAGCGCGACCGCCGGGTCGACGTTCCAGTCCTCGAACCCGTGGATCAGGAAGATCGACCCGTCGTAGTTCGCCTCGACCTTCGGCTTGGCGTTGCGCTCCTGCCACCATTCCGCGTTGATCCGGTCGCCGATCACGCCGTTGGCGACCCCGGTGGCCGCCGCCTCGTACATCTCGGCGCACTGGAAGTTCTCCGCCTTGTGCTCGGGGGTCCGTTCGCCGTTTCCAGCAGCCAGCGCGATGTAGCCGGGGACGATCGCCGCGGACCGCGTCTCGGGCGTCCCGTTGCGGTTGTAGACCTCCCACGCGTTCGTGGACCCGCTGATCGGCACGATCGTCTTGACGTGCGGGTTGCCGCTTCCGGCGGCGTACCACGGCGTGGTGCCGACGTAGCTGATGCCGATGATGCCCAACGAATCCGTCGCCCACTCCTGGGAAACGAGCCAATCGATCGCCTGCGTCATGTCCGCGGTCATCTTCGGCCCGCGGAAGTCGTCGCAACCGCCCGAGTTGCCCGTCGACCGGATCGCCAACTGGACGTAGGCGTACCCGTGCGGGCTGAGGAACTCGGTGACCTGGAAGCCGACGCCGGCCATGTTCGCCGAGTCCGAATAATACGGGCTGGCCTGCATGATGATGGGGACACTCACGTTGCCGGGCGTGTCGGGCCGCCAAATCGTCAAGTCGATGTCGACGCCGTCCAGGTCGGAGCTGAGGGTGACCTCGTCCGGCGGCAAGAGGTCGTACGTGCCGTTGGCCAGCGGCTGGCTGACCGTCCCGTCGAACTTGTAATCCCCGGGGAAGACGCTGTACGACCCCGGCGCCACGACGCTCGTGCCCTTGGCACGCGCCACGCCGTCGTCGTCAAGGCTTCCGGCCGCGTCATCGCCTGAGACGCAGCCCGCCAAACCCATGGCTACCATCAGGAATATCGTAAGGAGCGCTCCACCGGCCCGCATGTCCAATCGAACCGAGAGCCGGCGACACGCCTAAAGAGCTTTGTGGCACCGTCGCCCAAGCGACAGGAACGCCGACCCGCCTCAGACCGCGAGCTAGTTGAATGCGCGCGCCGATGGGTTATCTAACCTGATGAAGGACGAAAATCTCGATCAGGCAACGACGGGCTTCCTCGACCTGTTCGAACGCGTTCGGCATCCTCGGCCCTGCCGCGAGGTCTGGTGCCCCCGCCGAAGGTGTCCGCTGCCATGACAGGGCTGCACGCTTCGGCGTGCTGGCGGCAAACCTTAAGGCGGCACGCCCGCCCGGCAGAGCGCATGCGCCGACCGTTGATCCACGGACTGCTCGCCATCGTCCTCTTGACGGCCGGATGCTTCGGCGGCGGACCGTCCTCGGAGTCCGCCGGGACCGCGGACGGCCAGGCAGCACCGGACGACGGTGCCGACCCTGCGAACGCGACCAGCGTCCACGAAACGGACGCCTTGGAATCCGCGTTCGAACGGGTAGGACGAACCGGCGCGGAAGCGTGCATCGGGTGGCTCGCGTGCGGCCGGTTGTCCGCCACGCCCGGCGAAAACGACGTCCTGTCCGTCGAGGACGACCTCCTCGACGAGGCCGGACCATCGCAAGGAATCCGGTTCAACGTGACCTGGTCGGCGCCGACCGAGGCGACCTCGATCCTGGTCGTCCAGGCCGGCCCGGGCTCCGCATGCGGCGACGGGTGCGTGAATTTCGCCGACGATGCCCACCGGGCCGTCGGCCGGTCACCCATCCAAGTCGACCTGGAATGGACGGCCGACCCCGAGGTCGCGCATTTTGTCACGGTCCGGTTCGACGCCATCGGCGAACCGTCATCGAGTGTCCACCACTCCCTGGAAGTGAATCAAGAATTCCGGGTCGCCGGCGTCGTCATTGTGCCGACGGGATGACGCCACGAGGACGCGACGCGGCTACTCTTCCTTGGCCTTGTCCTTCAGGATGTCCGCCACCGGCTTCGAGCCGGCCTTGGTCACCGCCAGGTTGATGGTGGAAAGGTCGAGCGTCACCGTGTTGCCACGAAGCGTCTTGCGGCGCCGCTGGCCGTGACGCGGTGGGTTGAACCCGGTGCCGCCGGCAATCAGCACACGCCGCCGCTGGATGCCGGGCAGGTCCGGCCGCATCGCGAACCCGTCCGAGTCGCTTCCGCCGGTGATGCGCAGCTTGTACCCCGGCAGTTCCACGAAGAGGCCGTCGACCTCGTCCCCGATCCGCTTTCCCACCAGCGCGTTGGCGTGGTGGCCGCTGACGGCGACAGAATAGGATTTGCCCTCTTTCGGGTCGTTGACGACGCACTTGAACTCGGCCATGACTCGGACCTCGGGTCTCGGGGCCGCCTAGAGAAAGGGGTCTTATAAAAGGATTCGTGCC
>CAZXJU010000223.1:0-3199 GCA_964641035.1 uncultured Halobacteriales archaeon
GGTGCACGCGTCGGCCGTCCCCACCGGTCTTGACGGAGGTTACGGATGCCGGCAGCGACCCCGGCGGTCGCCGGCACGGAACCCGCGCGGCGCCGGGCCCCGTTCTTGGCCGACCATCTAGGGCCCCGATACCCGCCCAAAGCCCCGAAAACCGTACAATGGAGGGTGTCGCCTTATGTAGCCGAGCGTGCGCTTGTACCACTTGCAGAGTCCCATGAAGCATGTTGCCGTCGCCATCCTCGCCACGTTCGCCCTAATCGTCTCCGGCTGTCTCAACGGGTCCACGCCCGTCGACGCCGACGACGTTACCGACCCCATCGGCCCGATTCCTGCATCGGAGCTGTCCGAGTATTGGGCGGACCGACTGGTCCACCGGATCGGTGAGATCCAACCCGTCTCCGTGACGGCGGCCGACGGAGTCGAACTGAGCGGCCACGTCTACCTTCCCGACGGCGACGGCCCCTTCGCCACCGTACTCGAATACAGTCCCTACTTCAACAGCCACCAGCGGGCCACGGACGCCCACGTCCAGGACGCCGACGGCGGGCTGACCATGACGGGCAACCATCAGCCGCTCTTGGAGGCCGGCTTCGCGGTCGCCCTGGTGAACCTGCGCGGCACCGGCCCCAGCGGCGGCTGCGTCCATTGGGGCTCGCAGGTCGACTGGGACGACGTGTCGATGGTCATCGAGTCGTTGGCCGCCGAACCGTGGAGCAACGGCAATGTCGGCATGGTCGGCACCAGCTACCCCGGTTGGACGCAGTACATGGCGCTGGCGGCCAAGCCGGCGTCGCTCAAGGCCGTCATCCCCGTCAGCGGCGTCATCGACCTGCACAGCCTGCTGACGCGACAAGGCGCGACGCTCTCGGTCGCCCCGGTCGTGACGACCCAATGGCATGCGCTCTACTCGTTGGGCGAAGCGACCTACCTGCCCACCGATCCGCGCGGCGGCGAGATCAATCACGCCGAGTGCGGGCCGCGCGTCGCCGAGGACGCCAAGGAGACCGCCGAACTCTACGCCTCCGGCGACCTGAACCCGTACTGGTTGGCGCGCGACATCCGCGACGAGATCGCTGAGTCCGAGGTACCGATCCTCTTCACCAACGGCCTCACCGACGGCGAAGGCCACATCCTCCAGTTCGAGGGCCTCTGGGACCTCATCCCGCATGAGAACAAGCGCATGATGGTCGGCCAATGGGGCCACGGCGGCACCGATCACCCCTCGGGCAACTGGGCCTTGATGCGTGTCGCCTGGTTCGACCACTGGCTGCGCGACGGGCCGCCGCTTGTCGCCACCGGCGTCGTCGAATACCAGGACGACTCGGGTGCGTGGCACACGACGGACCATTGGCCGCCTCGAGGCAACGACACGACGCTCTACGCCTCCGACGGCGTCCTGGTCGCCGACGAATCGGGCGTGCAATCGTCGAGCGTCACGTTCCAATCGGTCCACGCCAACGCGTGCCCGAACGGGCTGTGCACGGATTACTACCTGGCTGGCACGCCGGACGTCTCGGCGTGCGGCCCGCACCAGGCCCTCTACGTGTCGCCGCCGCTGGCCGAGGATGTCCTGCTGGCCGGCAACTTCCACGTGAACCTCACGTTGTCGAGCACGCTTCCAGACGGCAACCTGGGGGTGTTCCTCTACCGGACCAGTGGCGACGGCATCTGCCCTGACGAGGCCGCCGTCGAGCTACGGCGCGCGCTCACCGACCTGCGCCACGCGCGCGAGCCGGGCCATCACGGCGCCGACTTCCCGGTCGCCAGCCCGACCGAGGTCAACCTCGTGAGCCACCCGTTCGCCTCGCCCGTCAAGGCCGGCGAACGGCTCGTCCTCGCGGTAGGCGGCGGCGCCCTTGAGCTGACGCCGGAGGCACGCAATCCCCTGCTGACGGTCACCACGGGGCCCGACGTCACAGGCCAAGTCACGATCCCCGTCGTCGAGGGGACCCTGGCGTTCGCCTGACGTCCTACGCGGGCCGGCCGTAACCTTATAGCCGCCTTGCGTGATGTGGCACGTGAAGGCCCATGACATTCGCGAGAAAGGCGTCCGCCCGGTGGACCGGCGGACTCAAGGACGGCAAAGGCACGATCACGACCGACAGCGGCACGCTGGCCGACGTACCCTACTCGTTCGGCCGCCGGTTCGGCGACGACCCCGGGACGAACCCAGAGGAACTCGTCGGCGCCGCGCACGCCGGCTGCTTCTCGATGGCGTTCTCCGGCCAACTCGAGGGCGCTGGACACAAGCCCGAGAGCATCGACACGAAGGCCGACGTCACCCTGGAGAAGGTTGGCGACGGCTGGAAGGTGACCAAGGTCCACCTGGACGTCACGGCCAACGTCCCCGGCATCTCCGAGGACGACTTCAAGACCGCCGCCACGAACGCGAAGGACGGCTGCCCGATCTCGCAGCTGTTGGACGCCGAGATCACGATGACCGCCACGCTCGGCGGCACCCAGACGACGACGCCGTCGACGAACTAATCGAAGACGACCGTCCGCCGTTGGTCCACCAGGACCCGACGTTCCAGATGGAGCCGGACGGCCCGACCCAGGACCAGGCGTTCCAGGTCCCGGCCCTTGCGCACCATGGACGCCACGTCATCGCGATGCGTGACCCGCGTGACGTCCTGTTCGATGATTGGGCCCTCGTCGAGTTCCTGGGTCGCGTAGTGGCTTGTCGCACCGATGATCTTGACGCCCCGTCGGAACGCCTGCTCGTACGGTCTGGCGCCGGGGAACGCGGGCAGAAACGAGTGGTGGATGTTGATGACCTGGTCGGGGAACGCCTCGAGCAGCGTCGGGCCGATCACCTGCATGTATCGGGCCAAGACAAGCGTCGTGATGCCTTCTTGCCGCAACAGCTTCAATTGGCGGCGTTCCGCGGCCTGCTTGTCGGAGAGGTCGAAGGCGTGGAAGGGGATGTCGTAGGATTCCGCGACCGGTCCGAGGTCGGGATGGTTGCTGACCACCAGCGCGATGTCGGCGGCCAGTTCGCCGGCGCGTTGGCGCAGGACGAGGTCGTGGAGGCAATGGTCCTGTTTGGATACGACGACCGCCAGCCGTGGCCGATCGTCGCTGAAGTCCAACGAGAAGTCGACGCCGCGAGGCGCGGCCCACTCTTCGAACGCGTCGGCGATCTCGTCGCGGGCCAGCCGGAACCCGTCCAACTGCCATTCGATGCTCATGAAGAACC
>CAZXJU010000224.1:0-3180 GCA_964641035.1 uncultured Halobacteriales archaeon
GCGTTTGGCCGACCGTTCCAGCTTGCGGATGTAATAACTGGTCGTTTGTGACATGGGCCCGGCTCGCACGCCGAAAGAAGCGTCGCGGCGTATTAACCCTGCCCGCCGGTCGTCAACGCCGGTACGTGGCCGGCACGAACAAGAGCAGCACCGTGAAGATCTCGAGACGGCCTAGCCACATCTGGAGGATGGCGACGATCTTCCCAGGTACGTGCACGGTCGCGAACGTGCTGGCGACGGTGTCGAAGCCCGGTCCGATGTTGCCGATCGCCGAGGCCGACGCCGAGAGCCCGCTCACCAGGTCCATCCCGAAATGCATGTACACCATCGCGCCGGCGATGAAGATCGTGATGTAGGCGAAGAAGAACACGAAGATGCGTCGGAGCGCATCGTCCGACACGATGCGGCCTTGTGTCTTCACGGTGGCCACCGCCCGCGGGTGCAATAGCTTCTGAAGTTCGCGTCGGGACAATTTTAGGAGGATGTGGATTCGGTTGACTTTGATGCCGCCCGCCGTCGACGCGTACATTCCGCCGGTGAACATCAAGAGAAACAGGACGAGGCGGGCCGAGTCGGGGAACACGTTGTGGTCGGTGCTGGTGTACCCTGTCGTGGTCATGAACGACGCGGCCTGGAACGCACCGTGGGTCAATGCGTCCGCCACGGACCGGCCCGACAACAGCAGTACCACGACAATCAGCAGGGCGGCGCCGCCCAGGATGCCCGCGTAGAATCGGAGCTCCGGGCTCCGCCACAACCGGGAGGACCGACCGTGGACCGCGGCCCAATAGAGCGGGAAACTTCCACCGGCGATGGCCATGAACACGATGACCGCCCACCAGAATGCGTAGTTGTCGTAGAAGGCGATGCTCGCCGTCCGGTGGCTGAACCCGCCGGTCGACAGCGTCGTGAACGTGTGCAGCAGCGCGTCGTACGACGCTTGCTTCCAGCCGAGGTCGAAGCCGCCGAAGCGAAGGAGGAGAAGGTACGTGCCGAACGCGATTCCGGTGAGGGCCAAGTACAGCCGGAACAGGGTCTTGGCGGTCTGCTCCACCCGCGGCTTGAGCCGTTCGATGGCTCCGCCGGGTGCCTCCATCTCGAGAATCCGGTGGCCTCCCTGGGTGACCCGCCCGATGACGCTGACCGACATGACGATGATCCCGATGCCGCCGACCCACTGCAGCAACGCCCGCCAAAGCATCGTCGACCGGGCGTACTGTTCCAGTGGCTCCGCCAATACCGTCGCGCCCGTCGTCGTGATTCCGCTCATCGCTTCGAAGTACGCGTCGAGCGGGTTCCGCGTCAGGCCCGTCAAGAGAAACGGAAGCGCCCCAAGAAGCGGCAGGATCAGCCAAGCGAACCCCACGATCAGGAACCCTTCGCGGTCGCGCAACTCGTCCAGCTCCTCCACGCCGTAGCGCGAAAGGATGCTTCCCAGTAGCAGGACGAACAGGAAAGTCAGGAAGAATACGAGCGTGGTGGACGGCACGCTCCAACCGAACAACGGCAGGTCAATCCGGGCCACGCCTTCGTCCCAGACGAAGCTGGCCGCCAGCGGGACCAGGAGGGCAAAACTGAACAGTTTGACGACGCCGCCAAGCGCTGCCACGACCCGGGTGTACAACATGCGCAGTGGCACCTACTTCTTCAACAGACGTTCGACCTTCAGGACCGCATCGTGCAACGCGAAGATGACCAGCCGGTCGCCGGCCTCGATGGCGTCGTTGCCACGGGGCAGGAAGACTTGCCCATCGCGCACGATGGCTCCGACGACGCTGTCCTGCGGGAAATGAATATCCTTGAGTGCCTTGCCGACGATCGCGCGGTCCGCCCGCACCTTCACTTCGAAGACTCGCGCTTCGCCCCCGGCGACGAGCGCCAGGTCCAACGTCTCGACTTCGTACGTCCATTTCAGGATGCTTGAAGCCACCGCTTGGCGGACGCTGATGGCGAGGTTCACCCCGATGTCTTCGACGATCGCCTTCAGGCGCGGCTGGTTGATCAGTGAGATGGTCCGCTTCACGCCACGCCGGTTGAGGATCAGGCACGCAAGGATGTTGAACTCCTCAGGGTCGCCCGCCCCGACGAACGCGTCGGACGTCGTAATCCCCTCCTCCTCTAGCAGGTCGGTGTCGGTGGCGTCGCCGTGGATCACCAGCGTTCGCTTCAGCCGTTCGAACGCCTCGGTGCATTTCTCCTTGTCCTTCTCGATCAGGACGACCTGGTCGACCTCCTCCTCCAAGAGGCCAGCCAGCCGCATGCCGAGGCGGGTGGCACCGGCGATGGCGACCTTCTCCACGCGGCCGCCGGTGTCGACGGATTCAAGCCCAAGCGCCGCTTCGGCACGCCGCAACGCCTCCGGACTCAAGACCACCAACATGACGCGGTCACCCGGCTTCAGGACGTCGTTGCCACGCGGGATGATGACGTGCTCGTCGCGCAGGATCGCCACGAGGTTCACGCCCTCGGGCGGGGGCACCTCCTTGATCGGCCGCCCGGCGACCGGAGCCTCCGGCCCGACCTTCGTCTCCACGAGCGCCAGCTTGCCTTGCACGAAGATCTCCGCGGACGCCAACGCGGGGGCGCGCAGGACGTTCGCAATCTTCTCTGCGGCGACAAGCTCGGGGCACACAGCGATGTCGATGCCGATCTCCCGGTACTTGGTCGACGCGGTCTCGTCAAGGTAGGCAGGGTCGTTCAGGCGGGCGATTGTCGGTACGCCCTTGCTTCGGGCGATCGTGCAGCCGATCATGTTCGCCTCGTCGTCGCCCGTTGCGCCGATGAAGAGGTCGGCCTTCTTCAGATTCGCCTCCTCAAGGCTTTCCAGGCTGGCGGCATGGCCTTGGATGACCAGGGCGTCCAGCTCCCGGGCACGTTCGACGGCCGCCGCGTCTTGGTCGATCAGGGCCACATCGTGGCCCTCCAGACGCAACTGGTGGGCCACCTGGTAGCCGACTTCGCCGGCGCCGGCGACGACGACATACATGGAGGGAGCGGGCAGGTTGGGACCGCGTTAAAGACTTGCCGTTTGCCTACGGCTGCCAACAGATAGCGGGACTCCGGGCGGCCGCCGGATCTGGGGAAAAACCCACTTTCACTCACCCCCTCCGTCGCTTAATATGGCTGGGCGTCGGTCTTGAACCTCCATGATGACGAAACTGGTCGCCCGGACGCACCTAG
>CAZXJU010000225.1:0-3180 GCA_964641035.1 uncultured Halobacteriales archaeon
CGGTCCTTCCGGTCGCCTCGCTCTGGGTCATCACGACGGCCATCGCCGAGGCGACGATCATCTCCGAGGCCGCGGCCGCCGGCGACCTGGCGACCTTCGAGATGTGGCATCATTTCGCCGAAGGCAGCGCCATGGGGTTCCTGGCGATCGCCGGGTCGATCGGACTCATCGCGGTCAACGAGGCACGGTACGCCCGGCACGCCTCGGCGGCGACGCCCGCCTGGGCCGCGTGGGTCGCGGCGGCCGCCGGCGGTGTCGGCGTTGTCGGGTGGATCCTTGGGCCGACGCTCGGCATCCCGGTCGGTGGACCCATGTTCGTCGTCTCCAGCGTCGCCTTCGGATTGTGGCTCCTGTGGCTCGGCGTCGGCCTGGTCCGTTCGGAACCGGCGTCCGGTCACCCGGCCGCCGTCGGGGCAGGCCGCGCCACGGGGACCGACGCCCGGTGAGCACAAGGCCCGACGCGTGACGACGAAGCCGCGGCCTACGCGGCGGGTTCGTCCGCGGCGCCGTCTCGCGCCACGCCGTCCTCGCCTTCGTCGTCCGGCGCACGGTCGGAACGTTCGAGCCGTCCTTGGTGCTCTTCCAGCCAGAAGATCGGCTTGTCCGCGGCGTACGCGAGCTCGCGTGACAAGGTCCGGCGGGAGCTTACCACGTAGACACGTTTGCCTTTGGAACGGACGACCTGCACGGCCCGTTTCAGGTCGCCGTCACCGGAGAACAGGAACGCCACGTCGTAGTTGTTGGCGGTGTTCACCAGGTCGACGGCGATCTCGACGTCCATTTCGCATCGCTGCCGTTCCTCGCCGGTCTGCTTGTCAGTGAACGTCTTGACGGGCTTCGTCTCGACGACGTACCCGTTGTGCGACAGGAAATCCAGGAACCGCACCTGCTGCGGGTCGTCATCCGTGTAGTCGGGTGCGTAATAATGCGCCGCATAGAACCGGCCGCGGGGCGTGAAGAACTCGCGCGCCTTGGCATAATCCAGGAAGTAGCCGATGTTGCGGACGGTGCCGTCCATGTTCGCCCCATCGACGAACAACGCGACGCGGTCCCGCTCGCCGACGACGTCGACGGGCCGGGCGGAACCGCCGCCTTGGCCGCCTTCGGCGGAAGGCCGGATGCGGGCCAACTCGGCCTCGAGCTCTTCCGGCTCCGGGTCCGGCAGTTTCTCCACCGGATGCGCGATCGCGAACGTCTCCCGGTGCTCAAGCCGGACGTGCCACCGGTCGCCGTCCTGCACGTCGTCCAACGAGTCCAGATCCACCAGGACGACCTTGCCGTTCGGAAGGCGGCTTACCTTGCGTCCGTCGTCCTGCTCATAGAAGACCAGCGAAGCCTCTTCGGCCTCTTCGGTGGCCTGATGTGCCGTATCCATAAGAATGGCCCCGGACGCACATTCCGCCCGCCCTTTATCTAGCCCCACCCGTACAAGATAGGGTGCCGGCCGGCGGCGGCGATTCTACGCCCCGGTCTTCGCCTCGGCTTCCTCTTCCGCAGGCTCGTCGGACGCCTCGTCCTCGTCGGCGGACTCCGCTTCGGCCTCCGCCGGTTTCTCCTCCTCTGCCGGCTTCTCTTCCTCGGCCGGCGGCTCCTCGTCGGCACCTTCTTCCGGTTCAGGCTCGGCGGGCTCGTCCGCCGCTTCGGCCTCTGCCGGTTTCTCTTCCTCGGCCGGCGGCTCCTCGTCGGCACCGTCTTCGGCGTCAGGCTCTGCGGGTTTTTCTTCCGCGGTCTCGGATTCGTCGTCCTCGGGCGTCTCCTCTGCCTCGGACGCCTCCTCCGACTCCTCCTCGGCCGGCTCGGGCTCCGCGGCACCCGGCTCGTCGAAGGCCTTCACGTCTTCGTCGACGACCTGCGTCGGTTGGACGGCGACCTCCGTCCGCGCGATCTCCACGCGGCGCAGCGGATACAGCTTCTTCGCGGCCTTGTTGATGGTGGCGGCAATCTCGCCGTCGATCACGCCTTTGGTGAACCCGGCCAGGGTCCGTTCCGACGCGATCGACCGGAGCGTCTCGCCCATGATCTTCCGGATCTCCGACTGCTGGCTCGACTGGCTGCGGCGTTCGGAGACCGCGAACGGTTTGACCTTGAGGGTCGCGCCGTCCTTGGTGGTCACCTCGAAGGTGCCGGCGACCTTCGAGTGGTTGCGCCGGACCATCCGGCGCACGTAGTCCGAGGTCAAGGTGTGCCCGACGAACCGCGTCTCCGCGTTCGAGCCGTTGACCTCGTGTACCTGGAAGTGCAGCTTGACGTGCATCTGCTTGAAGTCGCCGGTCAGGTCCTGCAGCGTCGTCATGACGGTGCGGTCGATGAGTTTCTCGGGATCGTCGGCCAGGGCCTCCGCCAGGGGCGCCTTGTTAAACATCGGCGGCGCGACCAGCGTATACCAGGTCTTGGCCTTCCACTTGTCCTTCACCCGGCGCGCCTGCGCACGGGCACGTGCTTTTGCCATGGGAGATTCACACCTCGAAGAGGCTCGCCGGGACGCATCCGCGCCCGGGTCAGGGCTTGGCTAGACGCGTCCTGTATAAATAACAAAGGGTGACGGAGCGTTCAACGACGGCGCACGCAGGCGACCAACGCAAGCCCGACGGCGGCCAACGAGGCCAGGGTCGCCACGCCCGGCGCCTCGACGAACTGCGTATCGGGTGTGCTCTGGCCGCTGGCGTTCTGCGGACCCGGTTCCACGGCCCGGCTGCCGCTTGCCGCCACATCGGACGCGTAGGCGTCCGGAATCCCGTCGCCGTCGGTGTCGACCGCGTCCTCCCGGGTCGGGTCGAAGGTGGCGTCCTTGTCGCCGCTGTCCGCGCTCAACGCCTTCCGGAGCGCCGGCGACAGTTTACTACCGTCACCGCTCGAACTGGTGTCCCCGTCATCCGAGGAAGAATCCGAACCGTCGGAGGACCCGTCGTCCCCGGAATCCGAACCGTCGTCCGATGAGGACGACGAATCGGGGTCCGTGGAATTGTCGTCGGAGGAAGTCGAGTCGGGATCTTCGTCGTCGCTCAACGAGTCACCAGTAGAAGGAAGCGTCTCCTCCGACGTATCCTCGACCGTCTCCGTCGTATCGTCGGTCGTTTCCGTCGTCGTATCCTCGACCGTCTCCGTCGTATCGTCGGTCGTTTCCGTCGTCGTATCCTCGACCGTCTCCGTCGTATCATCGGTCGTTTCCGTCGTCGTATC
>CAZXJU010000226.1:0-3156 GCA_964641035.1 uncultured Halobacteriales archaeon
TAGAGGAGTGCGGCGTGCGCGGCGATGATCGGGGTGAACTGTACGGCGTACCAGACGAAGGTGATGCGGTCGATCGCGAGGTGAATGAGGAACGCGGCGACGGCGAGGACGCTGGCGATGCATAGGCCTTCGTGGTCGGGGAAGATCGTCATCAAGGTTCGGCCAGGGCGCGCGCGTGCCGTTCGATTCCTGCGAGCAAGGCCGTCGCGTTTGACCAGAATTCCACCGGGCCTCCCATCGCAAGCAGGCTTTCGAGGTACCGAGTGCGTTGGCCTTTCATCGTGAAGGTGTAGCCCTGCGCGTCCGATCCGCGCAGCGTGCCGGATTCCAAGAAGAGCACGAGATGTGGGTGCCGGCCGTACTTATGGTCGCGTCGGAGCGCGGACCCTTCCCAGACGGTACCGTGCATCTTTGCGTGCCGAGGGACGATCAGGAAGTAGTGGTCGACGGCGTATTGGTCTTCCAGTCGTTCAAAAAAGGTGGCCGGGTCCTCTCCGGGTAGCTGGTCTTCCGCGTCCATGATAAGGCCCCGTACGGCGTCGGCGGTCGCGCTCTGGATGCGCTCGGCGGCGAGCCTGCGGAGGGCGTTGGGCGTGTAGTCGCTAAGGCCAAGGCGTTCGAGCGTGCGTCGGATGTCGTCGCCTGGGTGGGGTTTGTGACCGTCGACCCATTGATCTGGACCCAGGAGGAAGACATGGAGGCTCACGTCGGGCCTCCCGTTTCAGGCCGGGCTCGTATGGCCGGCGACGAGCCAAGTCTCGAGCGGTCGGCGTACCTCGGCAGGCAGGTCGGTCGGCAGGTGCCCGTCCCGGCTGAGCGTCGTGAGGATCTTGACCAGCAGGAGGCCGCGCGGCGAGGGCGAAAAAAACGTCCGGTAGGCCTTCCCGTGGGGTTCCAGGTGACGATAGATGGCGACGTGGTCGATGAGACGGTCGATGGCGTCCTTGAACGTCTGCTGGTGCGGGTCGTCGGCGGCGTGGCGGAGTTCCTCGTAGCCGACGGTCTTGCCGGCGCGGACGAGCGTGATGAGGAGGTCGCGGTCCAGGTCATGGGCGAACAGGTCTCGCATGGCGGCGACGAAGCCGGTGGGCTCCGTGGCCGGTTGGGCGTTTTGCATCGCGGTTGCCTCCATGACGCGCGGCGCGTCTAGTCAAGCTGTTTGACTATAGGTCCTATTTTATACTATCGCCTTATCGGTGGTTTTTGGTGGCGCGCGCGGAGCCCGAACGCCCTCGACAGGCACCCAGCGCGGCCTGGCCCGCGCGGCCTCGCGTTCACACGAAGCCGGCCGCCGGCGGGACGTCCTCCATGAGGATCGTGTGGTGGCCGAGCGATCGAAGAATCGCCAAAAGGCGTCGCCGGACGGCGATGTGGGGTTTGGCCGTTCGGGCCGGTCCCTTCGGTTCGGTCGGACCGAGAAGGAAAACGGTGGCCATGCCGGCGGCTCCGTCTCAGGCGTAGACGGCGTCGAAGTCGCGGACGACGTCTTCGCCGAGGGTCCGTCGTCGGGCCCGGACCGTCTGGTGGAACGTGTCCCATGCGTCGACGAGTGCGCGGCCTCGCCGGCTCAGACGCCAATTGAGGAAGACGCGGTCGCCTTTGGTAGGAATCGTCTCGGGGAGGATCCACAGGTCTTGCTTGAGAAGATCGATCGCACGGGTGACCTCGCTGGGTCCGAGGTCCAAGCGGTCTTGGATCTCGTTGAACCGTAGTGGTTCGGCGTCGTGCAGTAGCCGCAGCAGGCGGATGTGGTTCGGGTTTCCGAGCACCCGCCTGAGACTTACTTGCATGTTGGTAGTAAATGGGGCTTGCTGGTTAATATGCCTTCCTCCTGTTCACCGGGTGAAGCCGGCCTCAGGGCTCCTTGGGCGGACATCCGTTTTTATTCCTCCTAGGGGTCGAGTGAAAGTGGCCATTGCACCCGTCGCAGCCGTCCCGGCGCGGCCTCCGCCTCACACGAACCCGGGCGCGGGCAGGTGCTTGAGCCACGGGATGGCGCCGTCGAAGAGCGCCTCGGCCTGGCCTTCGAGCATGGTCTGGGCGGTGGCGACCGGGTAGAGGACGGCGGCGTGCGCGGCGACGATGGCGAGGAAGAGGATGGCGGCGGGGCGTCCCCAGCCGGGTCGCTGCCAGAGCCAGTGGAAGAGGCCGGCGGCGATCACGGCGAAGATCGGGGTGAATTGGGCGGCGTACCAGACGAAGGTGATGCGGTCGATCGCGAGGTAGGGCAGGAAGGCGGTGACGGCGAGGACGCTGGCGATGCGCAGGCCGTCCCAGTGGCGGAAGGTGTGGGCGCCTTGGTGGAGTGCGGGGAGGAAGTGGGCGGCGGCTGCGGCGATGGCGGGCCACCAGGTGGCGGGGTTTCCGACGGTGACCATCCATTGGACGGTCTCGGGCGTGGGTTTGTGCCAATAGTAGGTGAGGGGTACGGCCCAGAGGAACCATTGGTGGGGTGCGCTGGTCTGGGGATGGGTGAGTTCGGCTGCGTAGCCGTAGGTGAGCATCTGCCATTGAAGCCAGGGCAGGTAGGTGATGGCGAAGATCGGGCCGTGGCTTTGCGTCCAGAGGACGAGGTAGGGCAGGTAGATGGCGAGGAGGACGAGGCCGGGGACGAGTAGGTAGTGGATTCCGGCGGTCTGGAGGCGTTGTTTCCCGGTGCCTTCGTGGCGCCAGAGGGCCAACAGGAGGATGGCGGGGGCGGTGAGGAGGGCCGTGTATTTGCTTCCGATGGCGAGTCCGAGGGCGATGCCGGCTGGGAGGTGTCGGGGTTTGTCGGGCCAGAGGACGAGCGCGGCGGCCAGTGCGGTGAGCACCGCGGGGAAGGTCTCGAGGATGGCGATCTTGGCGTGTTGGGCGTAGAAGGGGTCGAGTGCGAGGAAGCCGGCGGCGGCGAGTCCGGCGGTCTCGGAGCGGAAGAGGTTCCTTCCTAGGAGGTAGGCGACGGCGTAGCCGGCGGCGCCTAGGATGGCGTTGGGCAGTCGCCAGGAGGTCGCGTCGTCTCCTAGGAGTCGGATGCTGAGGCCCATGGCGTACTTGACGAGCGGCGGATGCTCGTTGTTGTAGGGTCTGGGGTCGTCGGGTCCGAGGGCGGGGTCGATGAAGTCGCCGTTGGCGTAGTGGCGTGCGACGGGCACGTAGTGCGCCTCGTCGAATACT
>CAZXJU010000227.1:0-1683 GCA_964641035.1 uncultured Halobacteriales archaeon
GGACCTTTGGCGTCATCTCGAGCGCGTTGGCCACGAGCCGGAACCCGTCCACGGTGGCCCCGTCGAATTTTACGGCGGCGGCGATGCCGAGCTCGGGGAAGTCCCACGAGTCGCGCGTGCGCAGCTTCTGGTACGCCGCGGTCCACTTGGGTGCGTCCTTGGGGAGGGTCACGCGGGTGAGCAGTTCGTCGGGTTTGCGGACGTGGCGTTCGATGCCGTCGCCCTGGTAGAAGTCACGGGCCTTCACGCTCCTCTTTCCTTTGGGGGCGACGAGTTCGTAGGACGCGTCAAGTGCGATCAGCGGCCCTGGAAGGTCGGCGCTGAAGGTAGCGTAGCACGTCTCTTTCTGGGGCACGACGTGGCATCGGTCGCCGTCGGCTTTGAGGCAGAAGTCGATGCTGCGGCGCCACTGGTAGGTCTGGTTGAAGAAGAAGCAGCGGGTGTCGAGCATGACGTTTCCGCCGACGGTCCCGCTGTTTCTGAGAAGCGCCGAAGCGACCAGGGTCGCCGCCTTCGGAAGCACCGGGATCTTCTTCTTGAGCGCGTCGTCGCGCCCGACGTCGACGAGGCGCGCCATCGCCCCCAACTCGGTGGGTTTGATCGCGGTGAGTTCGTCGATGCGGGCGAGGCTGATGACGTGCGGTCTCGCGTTGAGCCCCCACTTGTAGTTCGGCAGGAGGTCGGTGCCGCCGGCGACGAAGTCGCTCTCCGGATGCTCTTTCTTGAGGTCGACCGCCTCCTTCACACTCGTCGGTTCGTGCAGTTCGAACGGCGGCAGCAGCATGCTCATGCGGTCGCCCCCCGCGTCTGTTTCGTCACGAGGCCGCCGCGTGGCGGCTTCGGCTTGGTGGCGCCGCCGGCCAGTTCGAGGCCGTGGTAGACGACGTCGGGCGTGAGCGGCAGTTCGTGGTACCGCACGCCGATTGCGTCGTGGATCGCGTTGACGACGGCGGGCAGGATCGGAAGGAGGGGGCCTTCGCCGGCTTCTTTGGCGCCGAACGGGCCTTCCGCGTCGTTGCTTTCGACGAGGATGCATTCGATCTCGGGGATCTCCATCGAGGTCGGGATCTTGTAATCGAGCAGGCTGGGGTTTCGGAGGTTCGGGCCGCGGTATTCGAGCGTCTCGCTCATGACCTGCCCGAGGCCCATGTGGATGCTTCCTTCGATTTGGCCTTCGACGGCGAGACGGTTGAGGACGCGTCCGCAGTCGTGCGCGGCCCATACCTTGGTGCATCGCCATTGGCCGGTGTCGATATCGACGTCGACCTCCGCGACGTACGCGTTCATCGAGTAGGCGGGCGCCAGGCCGGCGGTGGCGCCTTTGAAGTCGCCGCCCATCTCGGTGGCGTTGAATGCGCCGCGGGCGATCATGGCGCCCTTGTGGTCCATGGCTTTGCGGGCCGCCTCGAGGAAGGTGACCTTGCATTCGGGGTCGGCGACGCTTACGACCTCGTCGTCGCGCATGACGAAGAGTTCGGGTTGTTGGCCGGTCAGCTCGGCGGCCGCCTGCTGGAGTTCCTTCCGGACCTGTTCGGCGGCTTTGCGCGCCGCGTTGCCCATCATGAAGGTGACGCGGCTGGAGTAGGAGCCGAGGTCGACGGGTGCGATGTCGGTGTCTTCGCTCTTGACGCGGATCCGGCCCAATGGCACGCCGAGGACTTCGGCGACGACCATGGCGGCCAC
>CAZXJU010000227.1:1783-3147 GCA_964641035.1 uncultured Halobacteriales archaeon
ACCTCCATCGCGCAGCGGGAGTTGACGGCGCCGTGGCCGCGCATCGCGCCGGAGGTGACGTGGTTCGTGTAGACGCGGCGGCCTTTGTACTTGAAGTTCGGGACCTTGTACGGGCCGATCGAGAGTACGCCGTTGTAGTAGGCGGTGATGATGCCGAAGCTGGCGAAGGCGCCGCCGTCGATCACGGCTTGGATGTCGAGGCCGGTCAAGGTGCCGTCGTCGGCGAACGCCAGCGCCATGTCGGTCTCGGTCGGGTGGCGGCCGCGGCCGCTGAGAAACGATTCGTCGCGGTCGAAGAGGAGCTTGACGGGCCGCCGGGTCCGCATCGCGAGGAGGGCGGTCGCCATCTCGAAGGCGAACGGGTCGCTCTTGCCGCCGAAGCCGCCGCCGACCTTCGGCCGGATCACTTGGATCCGATGCATCGGCAACCCGGTCACCTTGGCCAGCGCCCGGTGCACGTAGTGCGGCACCTGCGTCGCCGACCACACCGTCAGGCGGTCGTCGGCCGTGTAGTGCGCGACGACGCAGTGCGGTTCGGTGAAGGCGTGCGTGACGCCCTTGAAGTTCCACGTGGCCTTGGCGACGACGGCGGCGTCCTCGAACGCCTTCTCCGGCTTGCCGAACGCCTGGTCGACGTGCTTCTGGACGTTCGTGTCGTCGATGCCGACCTGCGGATGGATCTTCTCGTCCTTCGTCTTCTGAAGCCCGTCCATCAACCGCAGGACCGGTTCCAGTTCGCCGTACTCGACCTCGACGGCGCGCGACGCCGCCAGGGCCGTCGCCTCGTCCTCGGCCGCCACCATCGCCACGTAATCGCCCACGTGGCGCACCTTCTCGAGAGCCAGCGGCTCCTCGTCCTGCGTCAGCGGCAGCACGCCGAAGGTGCGCCCGGGCACGTCCTTGCCGGTCAGGACGGCGACGACGCCGTCCATCGCCTCGGCCGCCGACGCGTCGATCTTCTTGATGCGTGCGTGCGGCTTGTCGCTGCGGACCATCTTCGCCACCAGCATGTGGGGAAGCACCACGTCGTCGGCGTAGACGGCTTGGCCGGTCACCTTGAACGGTCCGTCGATCAGCGGCACGCGCGTGCCCAGGATCTTGAGGCCTTCTGGCGGATCGTGGGGATGGCTTCCCGGCGGCAACGGGTCGCGGAACGGCGTCCACTTCTCCTCCGGATCGACGTCCTCGATGCGCACGTCGTAGCGTTTGATGGGGATCGGGTCGAGTTCCACGTTACCGCGCCTCCTGGGTGCCTTCCTTGAGGGCGGCGGCCGCCGCGTCGACCCCCTCGAAGTACTTGATGTAGCCGGTGCACCGGCACCGGTTGCCCCAGAGCGCCTGTTGCGTCTCGTCGCGGCTCGGCT
>CAZXJU010000228.1:0-3134 GCA_964641035.1 uncultured Halobacteriales archaeon
ACCTCCCCGTGCTCGAACGGGTTCATGGTGCCCGCGTCGATGTTGAGGTACGGGTCGACCTTGACGGCGGTCACTTTCTGCCCACGTGTCAAAAGGAGCCGGCCGAGGCTGGAGGTGGTGATCCCTTTGCCGAGGCCGCTGAGAACGCCGCCCGTGACCACCACGTACTTCGCCGTGCGGTTGGTGGCTTGCACGGGCTCCGACCATGGGCCGTGTCGGTTATGAAGGTTTGGCCGTCAACGCCGTCGCGGCCGGTGCGTCTTTCGCCTGGGCCAGCGGGATCCGGAAGCCGGCCTCGGTGCCTTCGCCGCGCCCCCGGCTTCGGCACCACGCCTCGCCGTCGTGTTGTTCGACGACGCTGCGCGTGACGAACAAGCCCAAGCCCCAGCCTTGGGCCTCCATGTCGCCGGATTCCTCGTCCGCCTGGTGGAACGGTTCGAAGAGCCGCTGGGTGACCTCCTCGCCGAACCCGGGTCCGTGGTCTACGACCTCGACGACGGCGTGGTCTCCGTCCGCGTGGCACCGGACGACGGCCTTGGTCCCCTTCGGGGTGTGCTTGGCCACGTTCTCCAGAAGGTTCGCAACGCCGTTCTCCAGCCGGTCGGAGTCGCCATCGACGACGATGCCGGACGCGATGTCGGTTTCGAGGTCCAGTCGGCGGTGCCGGGCGGTGTCGTCGAACTCCGCCAACGCCCGTTCGACGACCTGCCCCAGGTCGATGCGTTCGCGTCGGACGGAGACGCGGCCCGCCTCGATGCGTGCGACTTCGAGAATCTGGTGGACGACGGTGTGCAGCCGGTTGACGTTGCGGTGGATGACGTCGAGGGACCGTCCGGCGCGCTCCATGTCGCCGGACGCGGTCGTCTTACGCAACGCCTCGACCTGGAGTTTGATCGGTGTGATCGGCGTGTACAGTTCGTGCGCGGCCATGTTGATGAAGCGGGAGCGCAACCGGTCGAAGTCCCGCACCTTCTCCAAGTCCTTCTCACGGGCGACACGCAGCATCTTCTCCTCTTCGGCGCGGCGACGGTCGGTCACGTCGACGAAGACGCCGATGGCGAACGACACGCGTCCCTCCGCGTCGCGGACGGGGCTGGCCCACACCTCCAGCGGAATCCGTCGGCCGTCGCGGTCGACCTCCAGGTCGGTCGCGAGCGCGTCGGCCTCGCCGCGCAGCGCCCGGACGATGGGCAGGCGCTCGGTCGGGTACGGCTCGTCGGTACCCGCGACGTACGCCTCGTAGACATCCGCCAGGTCTTCGACGCCTTTCGCGGCGTCGGCGCCGCTGCCCAAGAGCTCTAAGGCGCGCTGGTTGGCGAAGGTGGGCGAGCCGTCGTGGTCGAGGACGAAGACGGCCACCGGCAGGTTGTCGAAGACCGAGAAGAGGTATCGTTCGCTTTGCCGCGCCCGGTCCGCGTGCGCTTCGGCCGCCTCGATCCGGTCGAGGACGAAGTAGAGGCCGTAGAAGAGGACGACGAGCGAGGTGCCGAAACCGACGACGAGGTGGACGGCGGCCACGACTTCGCGGTCCGCGCTTCCCAACAGCCGCGTCTCCAATAGCCAGAAGACGCCGAAGATGAGCCCGACGATGGAGACGGCGCCCGCGATGAAGGGCATCCATCGGTAACTGGGGGCACCGGCCATCGTGTACGTCCGCGCCTCGGGACAATCCGCCACGTCATAAGGTTGTCCTCGCCCATGGACCGGCTCACACGGCGGTCGTGGCGGACGTCGTCTCCTGGAATCCGCGGAGCAGGCTCTTGGCCAGGTCCTGCGGCTCCACTTCGATGACGCGTCCGCCGAGTTGGTCTGCGATTTTCGTAGCGGCCGTCCGGAACATGGGGTCGTCTGGTTCGAGCAGGACCACGCGGAAGTCAAGGCCGGGGATCCGGCGAAGGCCTTGCGCCTTGCCGAGCGCGTACCGAAGCGCCTCCTCGGGCCGTCCGGCGACGTCTTCGCCCTCTTCGGTGAAGGCTTCCGGCAGCCCGTCGGTGACGAGGAAGAGCACGCGGCGGTTGGCGCGCGACTTGCGCAAGAGCGCGCCGGCGACCTCAAGGGCCCGGCCCGTGTTCGTGAAGCCACGCGGTTCCGCCTCCCAGCATTCGGCCAGGCTGGCGCGTTCCACGTGGGTGTCCATGAGGATGAAGTCGATCTGGTTGTCGGGGTTGCGGTGCGTGGTCGCCCAATAGAGCGCCAGCGCCGCCCGTTTCGCGGCGGTCATCCGGTCGTTCTCCTCCATGCTGAGGCTGCGGTCGAGGATGACGACGACGTGCGCGACGCTTGTGCGGCGCTCCCGGTAGACGAGGATGTCGTCCTCGGTCAGGTGCCGGACGTTCGGGTGGCGTTGGCGCGCCTGGACCAAACTGCCGACGACGTCCATGTGGCTGGCTTCCGCGAACGCGCGCATCGGCGTCTTCTCGAGGATCCCTTCGCCTTCGACGCTGGCTCCCAATGGGCTTTCATGGCTGGGGCTCACGCCGCGCGACTCTTCCGCATGGACGAGCCCGGCGACCGTCTCGAGGAATCGGCCGGTGACCTCAATCTTGCCGCCGACGCGGTCCAGGAAGCCGCCGGCCTCCAGCTCCTCCGCCACCAGGTGCTCCGCGTCCTCCAACGGGCGCTTGCTCAACACCTCGTCCAGCTGCCGCGCTTCTTCCACCTCGACGGCGCGCAACCGTTCCAGCTCTTCGTCGAGTCCCGACTCGGCGTCCTGTTCCTTTTTCCGGACGCGTTCCCGTTCCTCTCCCAACCGTTCCCGGTCCCGTTCGATCTCCTCTTGCCGTTGGGCTGCGGCCCGCTGCGCCTGCTGCTCCATCACCTTACGTGCGGCGTCCGCGTAGTCTTCGAGCCCGAGCATGATCTTCGCCATCCGTTTGGCGCGCGCCCATGGCGTGGCGCCCAGGCTTTTGCGTACGCGGCGGCGGAACTGCGGGTTGAGCGCCAACGCCTCCTCGATGTCCAGGTCGACGGCGACGCCCGGACCGCCGCCGACGCCGAGCACGAGGCCTCGCGCCTTCGGTTGGGGACGCGCGCGGCCGAAGAGCTTGCGGACCCATCGTTTGAACCGGGTCCAGAGGCGGCGGAGCCATGCGAAGAAGCGCCGCCACCAGGGCACGTGGTCTTGCTTCCGGATC
>CAZXJU010000229.1:0-3133 GCA_964641035.1 uncultured Halobacteriales archaeon
GGGCGGCCGCCTCCTGGTGGATGGGGTGCCGAGTGGCCGCCGGCGGCGCCCGGTCCGCCAACAGGATGTCGTTTCGTGGCATACCCAGGATCGGCATCCGGTCCGGCGGCAGGTCAAACGCTTCGGCCAGCCGTTCCCGGCAGAGTTCCGAGGTGACCGGGACCAGGTCGTGGACGGTGCCGGCCCCAGGACGCAGCGCCCGTACGACCCATCGTTGTAGCCACGGTCCATGCCGGGCGACGCGGTCGGGGTGGTCGGGGTCGCCGATGGCCATCTTGACGCGCTTGAGGGGGATTCCATGCCACAGGTTCACTTTGCGGGCGCGCGCACTGGTCGCGTAGCCGATGTCCCACAGGTCGGAGTCGTAGACCCAAACGCCGGCGCGTAGGGTCGTCCACACGCCGCGCAGGTTCCACCAGGCGTAGAAGCATACGTCGAAGCCTTCGGCGGCCATCGTGTCGCGTACGCGGCGGTCGCGTGTCACCCAGACGGGCCGGATGCCGAGTCGTTCCTGGTGTGCCACGCAGTAGCGGAACAGCCATTTCGGGTTGTCGGAGAACCGTCGTCCGTATGAGGAGCCGAAGGCCCAGAGGCGTCGGTCGCGTGGCACGATGGCGGACAACAAGAGGAGCGTCCATCGCAACGGCGCCGTGAGGAGGGTCGCGAAGGTGCCCATGGTCTTCTCAGTCGGCGTCGGCGCCGTTGACGCCGAACAGGTCCCGGGCCGTCTCGAGGTCTTCGGGGAAGTCGATCTCCATGGCGCGCAGCTTGCCGACGGAGACGCATTCGACCGGCCGGTCGGTGAACGGGAGGATGTGCTCGATGGCGCGTTCGAAGTAGGCGTTGCGTCCGACGTATTCCAGGGCCTGGCGGAACAGGGCGACGTCGGCCTGGGCGAAATAGTTGATTCCGACGGCTTCGCCGTCGCCGCCGGGCGTCCGTTTGCTGAGGCTCATGAGACGGCCGTCTTCCAGGACGTATTTGATCTCCTCCTCGCCGACGCGTTTGGGGTCCACGGCGAGCTTGGTGACGTTGGGCCGTTCGAGCAGCCGGTTGAGGATCGCGTGGTCGAAGACGACGTCGCCGTTGAGCTGGAGGAAAGGCCGCTCGTCGCTTTCCCGCATCCCGGCCAGGAGGCTCTTGCCGGTGTTGTTGTCGTTGTAGTCGGCGTTGTGGACGAACCGGACCTCGGGGTACCGGTCGCCGAGGTGCCGGCGGACCTTGTCCGCCTGGAAGCCGACGACGACGATGACTTCCTCGAGGCCGGCCTCGCGGAAGTTTTGCAGCTGGTGGTCGATGATGCAGCCGTCTCCGAACGGGACCAGGCATTTGGGGATGTCATGGCCGAGACGACTGCCGAGCCCTGCGGCCAGGACGATGACGGGGGGCTTGGCGCCCATGGCTCCGTCGATTCCGGCGCACGTATTAAAATCGTCTGCGATGCCCGTCGAACAATGCGGCACCCGGCGCCGACGATGGAGCAGCTGAAGGCGATGTGCCTCAAGGAGACGGAGGCGCCGATCAGCCGGTGGATATACCGCCGCGTCTCGATCCCGGTGACGTGGGTCCTGGTGCGGACGCCGGTGACGCCCAACCAGGTGACGTTCGTCTCCATCCTGGTGGGGTTGGTCGCGGTGTGGGCCGTGGCGGCCCCTTGGGAGGGCCGGTGGTGGCTTCCGGCGGCCGGCGTCTTCCTGTTCCAATGGTCGATCGTGTTGGACCACGTGGACGGCGAACTGGCGCGCGCCAAGGAGGCCGGCGGGCCGGCCGGGTATTATTTTGACAACTTCGCGATGGAGGTCCTGCTGCATTTGGCGTGGGCCGCCGGCCTGGGGTTCGTCGTCTTCGGGCAGACCGGCGCCGTGCGTTGGTTGGCGTGGGGGGCCGTCTTCGTCGCGCTGAAGGCGCTCAACCTGGCGAACTTTCTCCTCAAGGGTGTGGTGACCCTCAAGTATCGTGCGGCGGAGACGGGCCGATCGCCGGATGGCTCGTCCGGGTCGCCCGGGACGAGCCTGCAGCACGCGGTGGCCAGCCGGTGGTGGGAGGTCAAGAAGATGGCGAACTTCACCAGCCTGCTGATCCTCGGCGACGTCGTGCTGCTCACGTGGGGCGTCCTGCCGATCTCCTACTACGGGTTGGGGTTCACGCTGACCGGTGCGTACGTCGCGGTGGGGATCCCGCTTCTGGGGTTGAGTCTGGTGCTCGATGTGTGGAACGCGGCGCGAGGACGGTACCACGTGGACATGGAGCCGTACAAATGAAGGGCGGCCGGTTGGACGTCACGGTCGTCGTCACCCACTTGGACGACCCGCGCGGTCTGCGGGCCGTGCGGAGTCTGGCGGGGTACCCGGGGACGCCGCGCGAAGTCCTCCTGGCCGACGGCGGCAGCGACCAAGCGCTGCTTCGCGCGTACGAAGAGGCCGGGGCGCACGCCCCGTTCGAGTTCACCGTCGTCGACGCGCCCGGGTCGGTGGCGGACAGCCGGGAGGGGGCGTGGGATGCCGCGTCCGGCTCCATCGTCGCCTTCTTGGACACGGATGAAGTCGCGCCGACGGGTTGGTTGACGAAGTTGACGGCGCCGTTGCGGTCCGGGGATGCGGATTTCGCGGCGGGCCCGACGCGGCCGCTTGCCGTCGAGGACAAGTGGGACCGGTATCACGCCCGTGTGGATGGGTGGTTTTACGAGAATTTCGTGAAGCACGACGTGGTGTACGCGCCGATGGGCAACACGGCGTGGCGCCGGAACGTGTTCGAGAAACTGGATGCCCAGGACGGCCACGTGTTCGACCGGCGGTTGGCGCGCGGAGGCGAAGACTACGACGTCAACGTCCGGGCGTTGAAGGCTGGGTTCTCGGGAGCGTACGTCCCGGAGGCGGTCGTCGAGCACGATTATTCGCGCGTCAAGGGCTACGGGACGATCCTGCGCAAGAAGTACCAGTATGCCAAGGCGGAGCGGCGGGTCGAGCGGCGCCATCGTGGGTTCCTTGGGTCGCGGCCGCCGCTTCCCAAGCCGGGGCCGAAGCCGTTTCACCCGATCGAGTTGTTGGAGCCGTTCGTCCGCCGGTGGGCGGCGTTGCGGGCGCGCCGCGACTAGGGGCCGGGTCGGAGCGGGCTGGGGCGCAGCTCGGTCTCC
>CAZXJU010000230.1:0-3124 GCA_964641035.1 uncultured Halobacteriales archaeon
GACGTCGGCCGCTTCCTGGAAGAGTTCGAGCGCGCGGTGGCCAAGGCGGCCTAGTAGGGGCCGTACACGCGGAGGACGCTGCCGGTCACGAACCGGGTCTCTTCGCGGCTCAGCCAAAGGACGGCGTCGGCCACGTCCTGCGTGGTCGACCGGGACCGTTTTCGCCAGGCGTCGTCTTTCGCCAGTAGGTCGCGGGACTCTTCCGCGCTGGGGTACGGGATGTACCCTGGGGCGACCGTGTTCACCGTGATCCCTTTGCTTTCTTCGGACCGTGCGAGCTTCCAGGCCAGGTCGTGGCGGGCGGATTTGCCGACCGAGTAGTCGAGCGGCGGTCGGTATGCGCGGTCGGCGGCCTCCCAGCCGATGAAGATGATGCGTCCCGAGCCGCGCTCGCGCATCCCGGGCAGGACGGCGCGGGCCAGGAGGAACGCGCCGTCGAGTTCGGCCTGGACGACGCGGCGCCATTGCTCCAAATCCACATCGACGATGTCTTCTTGGACCAGGTCCCCTCCGGCGTTCCCGACGGCGATGTCGATCGGGCCGAGTTCCTGTTCGGCCGTCGAGACGAGCCGTTCGTTGTCCTTCTGCGATCGGGTGTCGGCCTGGATGGCGACGCATCGGACGTCGTAGGCGCGGACCTCCTCGGCCACGCCTTCCGCGTGTTCGGCGTCCTCCCGATACGTGCCGTAGTTGAGGGCGACGTTTGCCCCCGCCTTGGCCAGCGTCAGCGCGGTCTGGCGTCCCATGCCTTCGCCTGTGCTTCCCGTCACGACGGCCGTCCGGCCTTCCAACGATCGTTCCGTGGCCATGGGCGGGTATGTCGGGACAATCTCTTAAGCCGTCGGGCGCCTGCGGCGCCGCATGCGTTGGGTCGCGGTCGGGGTCGTCGTCATCATGCTCAGTGTGGGGTTGTCCGGCTGTTTCGGTGGGGACGGCCAGGAGCCGGAAGAGTCGCCGGCGACGCCTGGCGACCCGCCCTTGGAGGATCCGCCGCGGATTGCGCTCACGTCGATGATCAGCGGGCTGGACCAACCGGTCCATGTGGTGAGCGCCGGCGACGGCTCCGGCCGGCTGTTCGTCGTGGAGCAGGCCGGGTTCGTCCGTGTGTGGGCCGACGGGTCGCTGGCCGACCAGCCGTTCATGGATGTACGGGACCTCGTGACGTCCGCGGGCTCGGAGCAGGGCCTGTTGAGCTTGGCGTTCCATCCGGACTTCCCCGAGCGGGCGGAGGTGTACGCCGGGTACACGCAGACCAACGGCGATTCCGCAGTCGTCCGGTTTCCCGTCGTCGAAGGGCGGGCGGACGTCGGCGGCCGGGAGGTTCTGATGACGGTGTCCCAACCGGCGACGAACCACAATGGCGGCCTGGTGGCGTTCGGTCCCGATGGCTACCTGTACGTGGGGTTGGGCGACGGCGGGCTGCGCGACGACGTATTCAACAACGGCCAGAACTGCTTGACGCTTCTGGGGACGATCCTTCGTATCGACGTGTCACCGGATGAGGGGTATGCCGTCCCGGACGACAACCCGTTCGTGGACAACCATTGCGCCGACGAGATCTGGGCCATCGGGCTGCGCAACCCGTGGCGGTTCTCGTTCGACCCGGACGGCGGCGACCTGTATATCGCCGACGTCGGGCAGGATGCGTGGGAGGAAGTGAATTTCCAGCCGGCCGACAGCGGCGGCGGGGAGAATTACGGGTGGCCGGTCTGGGAGGGCACGCACGAGAACCCGCGGCGGCCCGGGGTGACGGTAGAGGACCCCGTCTTCCCTGTCGCGGAATACCCGCTCGATGGCAATTGCAGCGTGACCGGCGGACACGTGTACCGCGGAGACGGATTTTCGAGCCTCGTCGGCGTGTACGTGTTCGGAGACTATTGTTCCGGCCGCATCTGGGGCCTGCGCCAGGTGGACGGCGAGTGGGGCATGAGTCTCCTGTTGGACACCGACCACATGATCAGCAGTTTCGGCGTCGATGCCGCCGGTGAGATCCTTGTGGTCGACCACGGCGGACGTGTCCTTCGCGTCGGTCCGGCCCCCTAGTCGGGTACCCGAGTCCGTGAAGACTGCCGGTCGCCGGCGTCGTTCAGGCAAGGAAGAACGTGAAGGTCAGGTACGTGATGGTGGCCATGATGAAGGCGTGCCGTAGACCGTTGAGCGTCCTTCCGGACTCCATCAGGCCGGCGACGAGGCCGTTCCCAAGGCCTTGCATGAGCGCCGCCATGTAGAAGAAGGCCCGGTAATCCGACAGGCCCAGCGTGTCGGTGAACTGGATGCCTCCGACTTGGCCGCCCCCTTGCGCGATGGCGGCCTGCGAGGCGCGCAGGATCTCCGGGATGAAGGTTCCGTAGAGGATCGCGACGACGACGAGGAAGACAAAGAACGTGATGTAGGTCACGATCGAGTAGAGTACCATCGACGTGCGCCGTTCGTTCTCCAGGTTCTTGATTTCGCGTGCGTCTGTGGCGGCGGCAAGCAGTACGTCGGTGACGTTGCCTCCGCTGTGGCTGGCTTCGTTGATGAGGCTGACGGCGCGCTGGACCAGCGGGGTCTTGACGCGGTCGCCGAAGCGGGTGAGGGCTTCGTTGAACGGGACGTTCCAGGAGAGCTGGTCGGCCATCTTCTGGATCTCCGGGGTGAGCGCGCCGTATTCGCCCTTCGCGGCGATCTTGACGGCGCTGTGAAGGGTGAGGCCGGCCCGGCGGCTGGCGGAGAGGTCGCGCAGGAAGTCGGGGAACCGTTCCTCCAGGTTGCGGATTCGTTTCTGCTTCCGGGCATAGTAGAACCCGAACGGGCCGATGGCGGCCAGGATGGCGAAGGTGAGGAAATCCAGCCAGCGTTCGCTGCCGATCCCAAACCGCGGGAACGAATAACCGACGAAGAGGACGCCGGACACGACGAGCAGGAGGATGGCGACGCCCGCCGACACGGACAGGATCGTGATCTCGCGGCGCGCTTCGGCGGACCGTTTCACCCGGTAGAAGGAGATCTTGTCTTCGCTGCGGCTGAGGGCGACGGCCACCGCGACGGACACGATGAGGCTGATGGCGATGAACGAGAAGACGCCCAGCAGGACGAAGTTCGTGGGGATCGTCTCGAAGAATTGGACGATGCCCAGCTGGAA
>CAZXJU010000231.1:0-3082 GCA_964641035.1 uncultured Halobacteriales archaeon
GCGGAGCCATGCGAAGAAGCGCCGCCACCAGGGCACGTGGTCTTGCTTCCGGATCGCCAACTCGATGAGCGGCACGGTACGCACCCGCCGGGCGATCTCCTCTGGCAGGTCCGCCGTCATCTTCGCCTCCCGCTCTTCCAGCGTCCGTTCTTCGCGGCGCAGGCCGTCCATGAGTTGTTCGGCGCGTTCTCGTTCGGTACGCCGCCGCTCGTCGTACTCGGATTCGAGGCGGCGGCGCAGGTCGGCGGCCTCCTTCTCCAGTTTGGCGCGGATCCGCTGGATCTTGTGGGCGATCGTCGAGTCGTCGTCCTTGTGCCGCCGGACGAACTCCTCCAGGCCTTGCGTGCCATGCTCGGCCATCAGCAGCAGGAGTTCCCGCCGCTGCGCGGGCGTGAGGAAGAAGACCTCCCCAAGCTCCTCGCAGTCGGGCAGCGTCCACGTCATGCTGCCGTGGACTCCTTCTCCTTTCGTTCCGCGAAGGCGCCGGCGTCCTCGAGCATGCCGAAGACGCGCTTGAGCACGCCGTCCGCCTCGGCCGGGTCCAGCCCTTCGTGCTTGAGTACGAACTCGCGGAACCGGTCGACCTTCGTCTCGTCGCCGCCTCGGTCCTCCACGTGCGCCTTGACGGCGTCCAGGGTCCGCATCCCTTCGGCCTTGTCCTCTCCGAGTTCGCCGATGAAGAAGGCGCACCAGTATCGGTAGGCCGCGTCGCGAAGGCTCGGCTCGCGCCGCTTCTTCAGGAACGCCTCCACGACCTCGAGGTTCTGGTGGAACGTCTCCGCGCCGCGCGCACGGATCCGGCCGGTCATCGCCTCGGTGGCCCCCTCGGCGTAGTCCTCAGGGGTCACATGCTCGCGCCCACCGAGCCGGGCGTGCGCCTGGGCGCGACGGACGATGTCGATCATGGTGCGGTTGCTTCCGACCTCACCCAGTTCGTCGGTGGCTGCCGCCGTCCGTCGCCAGGATTCGACCAATCCGGCCGCCGCGTCGGCCAGCACGCGCGGCGTATGAAGGCCCACGTCGTGCGAGCCGCGCAACACGATGTCGACGTTCTTTTCATGGTCCTCGTTGAAGCGGACGTAGACGATGCCGAGGCGGCCCACCAGCGGCTCGGTCACGTTGTCCAGGTCCTGCAGGTTCGACGTGGCGACCGCGACGAAGTTCGCGGGGAACGTCTCGCGGCTCTTGGCGGGGCTGACGATGTGCTCCTGCAACGCCTGCAGCAGCACGTTCTGGGTGCCGCGCGGCAGTTTGCCGATCTCGTCGATCATCAGCATGCCGCGGTTGGCCTGCAGCACCTTGCCGGGTTCCATGACGAGCGGACTGTTTGGGTCGCCGATCTCCTCGAGCTTGGCGATGTTGATGGAGCCGGTCAGGTTGTCCGGGAACACTTCGGGGCTCCCTTGGATCCGTGCCAGGCCGTGGCCTTCGCGCAGCCGGCCTTCGCGGATCGGGACGCTGGACGGGTCGACGTCGGAGGCGCGGAACTCGCCGGCGCGCTCGAACGCCACCTGGCCGTACCGGCTCGTGCAGTACGGACACGGCGGCGCTTCGACGCTGTATTCGTCGTCGATGAGGCTGAACGGGTCGTCCTGGACCGGGCAGTCGGCGACGACGATCGCCCGCTTGGGGTACAGGTTCCAGATGTCCTTGGCCAAGCTCGTCTTCCCCGAACCGGGCGGACCCAACAGCAGGACGTGCGCGCCGCCGACCAGGGCGGAGGCGGTCCGCTTGAGGGTCCCCGGGTCGAGGACCGTGGTCGGGAAGAGCGTCTGCAGCGCGTCCGCTTCGGAGAACCCCTCCTTGCGTGCGTCGTTGTACTTCTTCAGGACGGTGTCTCGGAGGATCTCCACCGGGCGCTGCGGACGGAGGTTCGCGTCCAGGAGGTCTTGCGCTGTGGAAGGGGCGGATTCGGCCATCGCGCCGGCCAAAGTCCGCGGTCCGTATAATAGGTCCGCGGTGCAACGTCCTGGTGGCGCGCGCCGATGGACGGCTAAATCTTGAAATACGCGCATGCGGTCGTCCGTGTGGTGCGGAATTTGTCTGGTGCATGGAACGTATGGTTGGTCGTGTTCACGATGGCGGCGGTGGCCTTGGCCGGCTGTACCGGCGGAGACGGCGACGCCTCGGGCGTGCCCAACGACGTCTCCGGACCCGCCGACGTGACCGACGACACCGGCGGCATCCAAGGGCTCGTGCTGAGCGACGAAGGGTTGCCGGTCGCCGGGGCGCAAGTCGCGTTGGGCACCGACGGCGACGCTACCACGACCGACGAGCAAGGCCGCTTCACGTTCAGCGGCGTGGCGCCGGGGTCGTACCAACTGTTCGTTCAGAAACTCGGGTTCCAGACCATCGGCCGGTCGATCAGCGTCCAGGCCGGCGATGTCACCGAAGTCGAAGTGACCGTTTCGGCGATACAGGTCGCGGAACCCTACCATCTTACCCTAAACCAGGAAGGCCTGTTCGGATGTGGCCTCTCCTGGCGGCCCGCGGTCGTCTATTCCGGCGTGGCGATCTGCGGGGTCGTCGGCGGCGACGTCGATGATTTCCTTCTCGAGTTCCACCTGGAAGGCCCCATGGACGGTTGGGAGGAGGCCAGCGGCGTCTTCGAGACCGAGTGGCAGAGCAACCAGGCCGCCGGCCGCGGCCTGAGCGTCAACTGGGAGAAACTCGGCTGCTCCAACGTTGGCGATTCCCGATTCGTCCGCACCCAAGGGCACAACCCGCACCACGGCTACGTCGAGGGCGACCACATCGAGTCGGTGCGCGACGACGGCTGCTCCTCGTCGAACTGCGACGGGGACGACGAATGCAACATCCAATCGCGCGTCTTCTCGTTCCCGGACACCCTGGGCGAGTCTGCGCCCGCCGACGTCGGCATCACGATCCAACAGCGGTACACGAACTTCATGACGGCGTTCTTCTACGAGCCGGGTGACGTCGGGTTCACCGCACTGGCCGACGCGTAGACGGAGACGCTGCGCAGCCTTTTCAGGCGGCGGCGCCTTGCCCACGCCCATGGAGTTCCGTTTCGACCCGCCGGCCTCCGGCCAGGAGAACATGCGCATCGACGCCGACCTGT
>CAZXJU010000232.1:0-3050 GCA_964641035.1 uncultured Halobacteriales archaeon
CGTCGTCAGCGTCGGCCGCGGCATCGGCCGCAACCCCACCAAGGGCATCAAGGTGGGCCTGGACCTGGCGAAGCAGTTGGGCGGCGACCTGGGCATCACCCGCGGCGTCGTCACGGCGCAGTACGCGGTCGATGCGTCGGTCGAACAGTACACGAAGGAGGCGCGGCAGATTGGCGAGACGGGCCAGTTCATCGAGCCGAAGGTCTACGTCGCGTTGGGCATCTCGGGCGCCATCCAGCACAAGAAGGGCATGGAGAAGAGCCAGTTCATCGTCAGCGTCAACACCGACGAGACGCCGCCGATCCGCGACTTCAGCGACGTGTTCATCCACGGAGACCTCTTCGAGGTGGCGCCGAAGCTGACACGGATCCTGGAAGCCGGGGTCACCGTCGAGGAGAAAGCCGACGAGGCGGAAGAAGCGGCCGAAGGGGAAGCGAAGGCGGCCAAGGAGGCCTCCGCATGACCGAACGGTTCGAAGCCGTCGTCGTCGGCGCCGGGCCCGCCGGGTCCGCGGCCGCGTACGAGTTGGCCCGCAACGGCGTCCAGGTCCTGCAATTGGAGCGGGGCAAGGAAGCCGGCAGCAAGAACGCCACCGGCGGCATCCTCTACGGGCAGACGAACACGCCGTACAACCTCGACTACCTGTTCCCGGACCTCGACGAGGTGCCGTTGGAGCGGGAGATCACGTCGTACCGCATGCACAACCTGCATGAGGACCGCGTGCACACGATCGACCTGACGCGGCTGCACGAGCACAAGACGAAGTTCGCGTACTCTGTGCTTCGCGGCAAGTTCGACAAATGGTTCGCTGAGCGCGTGCATGAAGAGGCGGAGGAGCACGGGGGCGGCCTGCTGACCGACGTCGAAGTGACCGGCCCCCTCGTCGAAGACGGCAAGATCGTCGGCGTCGAGACGAACGAGCTGGAGCCGATCAAGGCGGACGTCGTGATCGCCGCCGACGGCGCCACGAGCGTTCTCGCCCGCAAGAGCGGGTTGCGCACGTGGGGCACGCCGGACCAATGGTTCCAAGGCGTGAAGGTCGTAGCGAAGGTCGACGAGGAGGCGCTGGGTCGACTGGGCGCCTCCGGCGACGACGAAGGCGGCGCGCACCTCTACGCCGGCGACCTGTTCGGCGGCACCCGCGGAGGCGGGTTCGCGTACACAAACCAGGACACGGTCTCCGTGGGCACCGTCTTCCACCTGGACAGCCTGGCGGAGACGGGCGTCGAGCCCCACAAATTGATGGATCGGCTGCTGCACCACCCGCTTTTGGCGCGTACGATCGCGTCGAGTTATGAGGAGTTGGAGTATAGCGCCAAGTTGATCCCGGACGGGAAGAAGATGGCGATCGCAGAGCCTGTCAAGGACCGTCTGCTCGTCGTGGGCGACGCCTCGGGCCAGATGAAGGCCGCCGGCCCGATCATCAAGGGCATGAACCTGGGAATTACGGCCGGCGTCGTGGCCGCGCAATCCTATTTGGAGGCCAAGCGGGACGGGCGGCCGGAGGCGACCGGCGCGAAGTTCCTCAAGTACTTGGACGCCAGCCGTGTCCACAAGGAGCTCTTCTCGGGGCTCGAACGCCGCGTCCGGTCGATCATGTCGTCGAAGTTCGTCCTGAACCGGATGCGGAAGATGACGAAGAAGCCCGGCTCGTTCCTTTTGACGTCGAAGTTCGGCCAGAAGCGCATGGCGAACCAGATGAACAGCTACCTCATGGCCAGCGCCACGCCGGACGTCGGCCTCTTCTACGTCGACATCCCGGACGCGCTGGCGCGGGAGTTGGGCGACAAGGTGATGACGACAGCGCAGCCCGAGACCCGCGACCTCGACGACCGCATCGGCAACCTCGACTACGACACCGACATCGGGCGCGCGCACATCGTGGTCAAGGACGCGCGGCCGGAAGCCAGCGGCAAGGCCGTCTACACGTGCCCCGTCTCCAGCCGAGACTCCGGCCGTGGCTGCTACCGGCTTGAGGAGGCGGTGCAGCCGGACGGTTCGACGAAGGAGCAGGTCGTGTTGGACACGCAGCCGTGCGTCGAATGCGGCACGTGCGCCATCATGGCGGCCACCGACTGGAACCATCCGCACGGCGGAAAGGGCGTCCAATACCGGTACGGGTAGAGGCCCGCCGAGGGCCGGCTGCAACAACGGTTAAGAAGCGGTTGCGCCGTCGGTCGGGGTATGCAAGCGACGGGTGCGTGGCTTCTCGTATTCTTGATGACCGCCGGTGCGTTGGCCGGGTGCCTCGGCGACGGCGCCCCGGGCGACGCGGGCGACGACACCGAACGCGTTTCCGGCTCGTCCCTGACGACGCTGGCCGAACGCCAGTTCCTTCCGTTCGACACGACCGGCGGCTGGAGCGTGACGTTGGAGCTGGGAATCTTCGATATCAAGGACATCCTGGACATCGACATACCGGTCCAGCTACCGCCGGCCGAGGGCGGCGGAGCGATCGGCCAGATGGCCACGGTGAACATGGGCGTCTGGCTTCCCGATGTGCCCGAAGGCACCACGGTGCCGGTGATCGCCGACGTGGGTCCGTACTACTCGTCCAGCGGCAGCGGCATCTCGACCGAACCGTCGTCTCGGCTCGGGGCGTTCCTTATCGACAACTTCGTCCAGCACGGATACGCCGTGGCGCAGGTCAGCGTCCTCGGCTCCGGCCGGTCGACGCACTGCATGGACCTGATGGGCAACGCGGAACAACTGGGCATCGACGCGGCCGTCACGTGGCTCGGGTCGCAGGACTGGTCCAACGGCAACGTCAGCCTCATCGGCCGCAGCTACGACGGGTCGACGCCGTGGGAGGCCGCCACATTCGGCAACCCGGCGCTCAAGACGATCGTGCCGATCAGCGGGCTCATCGGGATGCATGAACTCATGTGGCGAAATGGCAGCGCCGAAGGCCGCGCCCCGACGATGCACAACGGCGTCTACGGGACGTACGGCGTCAAGGGCGACCCGACCACGGACTGGCAGAACCTGTGCACGGACTGGTTGACCGGCCCGGTCAACGGCTTCGGCGCGTACGCCACCGGCGACCACTT
>CAZXJU010000233.1:0-3042 GCA_964641035.1 uncultured Halobacteriales archaeon
CATCGACGAGGCGGTGGACCGTCTGGCCTCCTGGGACGGACGAAGCGTTTAAGTCGGCGGCGCGGCTGGGGCGGTGAACACCATGGTCATGCCCCTGGACCTCCTGGAGGAGAGCCTCGAATCCGTCTTCGTTCTTACCCTAAAAGACGGCCGGAACGTGCAGGGGAAACTCGTGGGCTTCGACCAATACATGAACCTCGTGCTCGACGACGCCGAGGAGACCGCCCAAGAGGAAAAACGCCCCCTGGGCCGGATCGTGCTGCGTGGAAACAACATCATAACCATCGCTAAAGCGTAACGGCCGCACGCATGTGGCGTGAAACCCACAGGCCAGAACGATGCATATTTATACGGCGGCCGTCATTAGTTGGGTTTGGAAGAGGCCCAAGGCTGGTAGTTGTTAGAGTGCATCCCATCCCCTCCTAGTGAGGCCAGCCTCTCTTCCATTCCAATTCTCTGAGCGGAGCGGTCGTCGAAGCGTCGGGACCGCACCCAATCGTTTCTGGTCAGCGTGCGCTCACACCGCTGGTTTCTTGGACGCGCGCCGAAACGGCCCGCCTACGAATACATGACGCCGGCTTCGCGCTGCGTCGGCAGCTCGTTGCGAGCGAACTTCTCCAGCGCCCCGTCGAAGTCCTGCAACCGGATCGATCCGGCCTTGCGCCGCACGGCCCGCATGCCCGCCTCGGTGCACACGGCCTGGACGTCGGCGCCGGTGGCGCCCGTCATGCGTTTGGCGATGGCGGCCAGGTCGGCGTCGCGGCCCAACCGCATGCCGTTGGTGTGGATCTTGATGATGTCGACCAGGCCCTTCTCGTCGGGGTGCGGGACGTCGATTACGCGGTCGAAGCGTCCTGGACGCGTCAACGCGGGGTCGAGGATGTCCGCCCGGTTCGTCGCCGCGAGGATCCGCACGTCGCCGCGCGGGTCGAACCCGTCCATCTCCGCCAACAACTGCATGAGCGTACGTTCGACCTCGCGGTTCGACGCGGTCGCCTCGTCCGTCCGGCGGGCGCCGATGGCGTCCAACTCGTCGATGAACAGGATGCTCGGGCTCTTGTCGCGCGCCAATTGGAACAGTTCGTGCACCTTGCGCGCGCCTTCGCCGATGAACTTCTGGACAAGTTCGGACGCCACCACGCGCACGAACGTCGCCTCCGTCTCACCGGCCACGGCCTTCGCCAACAGCGTCTTGCCTGTGCCCGGCGGCCCCAAGAGCAGCACGCCCTTCGGGGGTCGGACACCGAGCTTCTTGAACCGCTTCGGGTCCGTCAACGGGTATTCGACGGCCTCACGAAGCGCCTCGATCGTCTCGGTCAGGCCGCCGACGTGCGCGTAGCCGACGTCGGGCCGTTCGAGGACCTCCGCCGTCGTCACGTTCGGGTCGCGGCTGGCCGGCAACACGCCGATGAGGGTGAGATTGTTCTGCGTCAAGCTCACGCGGGCCCCGACCTCGATCGCGTCGGATTCGACGTGGTCGGCGACGGGCACCACGAAGTTCGGTCCCGTGGACGCCTTTACGACGACGCGGTCGTCGCCTAGGATGTCTTCGACGACGCCGACGATCAACGGCGGCGTCCGCGCCTTCTCCAACTCGGAGAGCAGCCGGCGGGTCTCGCGGCGCAACGCGTTCAATTCGTCCTTGTAATACCGGATGTCCGACAAGGCACGCCGCCGCTCCTCACGCAGCGTGATGTTGGAGGATTCAAGCTCCTGAAGCCGCTGCTCGGACGTGAAATCGGAAGCCCCGTCGACACCGGTCTTCTCCCGGTCCGGGCTGCGGGTGTCCGCATCGGAATCGCTCATCTCAGATAACCCCAGGAGTCTACGACCGCGACAAGTCGGCGGCCCGCATATATGGCTTGTGTTTCTCACGCTTCTTCGAGGCCCGTCCGCGCAAAGTCTTAAGGCGTCGTTGCTCGTGAATCGTTCCCGTGCCCTGCGAGATGTGCGGCCGGGCCGGAAAGACCCGCCGCGTGCAAATCGACAAGACGGCGATGAGCGTCTGCGACGACTGCGCCAAGTTCGGGACGCCCACCGCGTCCTCGTCCACCTCCTCCAGCGGCGAGTCCGGTGTGGCGCCCAACGTGGCCGAAGGCCTCGAACGGCGCAAACGCCGCATGGAGTCGCGAAAGGACGTGTTCGCCTCGGAGACGATGTCGCTCGAACTCGCCGACGACTTCGGCGAGCGGATCCAGGCCGCGCGCCGGAAGAAGGGGTGGACGCGCGAGGAGCTGGGCAACCGGATCAAGCAACCCGTCAACGTCGTCGGCCAATACGAGGCGGGCACGCTGAACCCGCCGGACGACGTGGCCAAACGCATCGAGAAGACCCTCGGCATCGCGATCCTTGAGAAGGTCTCCGGCGCCCTGCCCGCGCAACGCGGCGGCGGCGGACGCGGCCTGACCCTGGGCGACGTGCTCAAAGGCGCCATGAAATCCGACGAGGAGAAATGACGCGCCGGGTCGGGACCGACATCGACCAAGCCGCCGCACACGCCGACCAAGGCGGCGTCATCGGATACCCGACCGACACGTTGTACGGGCTCGGGGCGCGCCTGGACCGCCCCACGGGCCTGGCCCGAGTATTCGAGATCAAGGGCCGTCCGGCCGACGTCCCGTTGACGGTCGCCGTGGCGACGGTCGACGAGATCGCGCAGATCGCCCACGTGACGGATGTGGCGCGGGAGCTCTTCGCGTTCCTGCCCGGACCGTTGACGCTGGTGCTTGCCCGTCGCGACGGCGTCCCCGACCTCGTCACGGCCGGCGGCGACACCGTCGGCGTGCGGGTACCCGACGACCCGACCGCCCGGACGCTGCTGGAGCGGGCCGGACCGTTGACGTCGACGAGCGCCAACCGGCACGGCGAACCCCCGGCGGCCAACGCGGAGGCGGCCTACTCGGCCCTTGGTGACCGAGTCGATTATTACCTGAAGGGACGT
Organism: uncultured Halobacteriales archaeon; assembly: GCA_964641035.1. Taxonomy (GTDB): domain Archaea; phylum Thermoplasmatota; class E2; order JACPAO01; family JACPAO01; genus CAZXJU01. The sequence continues at coordinate 2,942 of CAZXJU010000233.1, forward strand.
TCGGCGGCCGTAGGCACGGCCTCCACGGTGGTCGACTGCACCGAACGGGCCGTCCGCATCCTACGAGAGGGAGCTCTCAGTGCCTCCGAAATCCACGACCG
>CAZXJU010000234.1:0-3041 GCA_964641035.1 uncultured Halobacteriales archaeon
CCGTGCGCCGTGCCAAGAAGACCGACATGGAGAAGCTGGCCAAGGCCACCGGCGGAAAGGTCGTCAACGCGTACGACGACCTGAGCACAGACACGCTGGGCGCCGCGGACCGCGTCGGCGAAGAACGCATCGGCGACGAGACGTTCACCACCGTCACCGGCTGCAAGGACCCCAAGGCCGTCAGCATCCTGCTGCGCGGCGGGTCCGAGCACGTCGTCGACGAGTACGAACGGGCGCTGCACGACGCGTTGAGCGTCGTCGCGGTCGCCATCGAGGACGGCAAGATCCTGCCCGGCGGCGGCGCCGCCTACATGGAGGCCGCCTCACGGCTGCGGGAGCACGCGCCCTCGGTCGGCGGTCGGGAACAACTGGCCGTCGAAGCGTTCGCCGACGCGCTTGAGATCATCCCGCGCACATTGGCGGAAAACGGCGGACTCGACGAGATCGACGTCGTCATCGAACTGCGCCAGGCGCACGCCGACGGACGCCCCAACGCCGGCATCGACCTGCGGACGGGCAAGGTCGAGGACATGACCAAGGCCGGCATCATCGAACCGCTGCGCGTAGCCACACAGGCCGTGCTCAGCGCCACCGATGCCGCTACGATGATCCTCCGGATCGACGACGTGATCGCCAGCAAGGAGTCCGAAGGCGAAGGCGGCGGCGCCCCAGGTGGCGGCATGCCTCCTGGCATGATGGGTGGCGGAATGCCGCCCGGCATGGGCGGCGGCCTGCCTCCCGGCCTGGCCTGACCGGCCTCGAAGCCGCGTACACGACGCCGGGTCCAGCCTACGGTCACGTGGACGTGCCCGACTGGAGCCGACGTAACCGAGGCCCTATTAGGCATCAGCCTCGTCCTTCAGTCCGAGTTTGGAAACCATGACAAGGATCGTGACCATGCGGGACGAGGGCCCGCTCGTATTGAAGAAGGATGAGATGGAGAGCGACACGGTGGCGGTCTGCCGCTGCGGCCTGTCCGCCGGCTGGCCGATGTGCGACGGCACGCACGCGGTCACCAAGGGTGAGACACCGAACACCGTGTTCGAGTACGCCCGCACCGCCAAGGGTGAAAAGCCGACGCGGACCGAGTTCGACGGCGACGAGACACCGGCCGACCCGCGTCCCTGGACCGCGGAAGAGGAACCGCCCGAAGCGTAGGCCACAACAACCCGCGGGGCCACATTCACTCGACCCCCCACAGCCTTAATCCCCCGCCGACGCCGACCATCCACCGGATGACGGCCACGCGGACGCGACCCGACGACAGGCGGCACAGCCTCTACGCCAAGGCGCACCCGGTGCGCCAGCCGGCGTTGGACCGCTTCTGGCACGGCGCCGGCGACGGCTCGCTGCCCCACCAGTATGGGCAGGCGCGCGTGCTGGAGGTCGACGTGAAGACCGCGCTCACCCCATGCGGCCTGCCCGGCACACCGTGGTCGCTCAACCCCTACCTCGGGTGTTCCCACGCGTGCGCCTACTGCTACGTCCCCGACGTGGCCCACCTCGAACGGCCTCGTTGGGGCACGTACACCGTCGTCAAACGGAACCTGCCGCGCGTGCTGGCGGTCGAGCTTCGGCGCAAGGAGCTGCGGGACGTGTTCCTTTCGTCCGCCACCGATCCGTACCAACCGGCCGAAGGCGCCAACCGCATCACCCGCCGATGCCTGGAACAGCTGGTTCGCGCCGACTGGCCGCTGATGGTGTTGACGCGGAGTCCTTTGGTGACGCGGGACATGGACCTCCTGGCGCGGTTCTCGGACGTCTCCGTCGGCTTGAGCGTCCCCACCTTCGACGAGGGCCTGCGGCGAGCCATCGAGCCGGGGGCGCCGCCGATCGCTGCGCGGCTGACCGCCCTCAAGCGGTTGGCCGATGCCGGGTTCGACACGTTCGCGAACCTCCTTCCTGCTTACCCGTTGACGCCCGATGTGAGCCCGGCGGACGTGGCGCGTGCGTTCGCCGAGGCCGACGTCGGCACCGTCCACGCCGGCCCATGGCGCTACCTCGAGGGCGTTCTGCCCGCGCTCCGCGCCCGGCTTCCGTCGGCCGTGCGCGACGCGTTCCTGGATGCGATCCAGGACCCGACGTACTACCGCCGGTTGTTCCGCACGCTGGACGTCGCCTTCCGGCGCGAGGGCGTGACGCTGCGCTACCGGGAATCCGGACCGCACACAGCGTGACCGACTCGTCCAGGACGCGCCCGCGTCATCCAGATCGCCGTGGGCACGGCCGCGCAGCACCCCCGGGCCTCTGGACGGCGCGCTTCGCACGGACCGGCAAGTACGCCCGACCCGTTCCCCGAAAAAGATTCCACCTTTCCGGTGCGCTTTTATTTGATACTGGGTTTCGAAAACCGATGGCCATCCAACCACGCAAGTTTCAACACACGTTCGGCCGGAGCACGAAAACCAAGGCGCTCGACCACATATGGAACAACCGCGACGGCAAGCTCAACATCAAGGAGCTCAGCAAGGCGATTGGTCAGAGTTATCAGTATACCGTACTCGTCACGGAAGACCTGAAGAAACGAGGCCTCATTACCAAGGAAGAGGAAGGCGTGGAATCCATTCTTAAGCCCGATCTGGGCAACCCCGTCATCAAGTGGATCCGGGAACTGCGCGTCTGAGCCGCCTCAATCCCATCCGAGACTGGGTGTCTCCTCGGCCAAGTGGCATTCGCAGGCGCACGGCTCGCCCTCATCGAGGGGGCACCCGTCCTTGCACTTGGAACAATCTTCCGGGCCCTTGGGTGGCATCGTGGCCCGTACGGGCCGGGTCGTTATAACCAGGTCGCCGCCGACGGACCCCGGCGGGCTCCGAGCCTATTCCTCGCCCGGGAATCCTTCCTTGCCCCACTGTTTGACGACGGCGTCGAGCCCCTTGGTGTAGGTCGGATACTTCGGTTTCCATGACGTGGCGTCCTTGAACGCCTTGTTCGACGTACGCATCGGCTTGGTGAAGAACCGGACGGCGTGCTTTCCTAGGAGGACCCGGCCGAGGATGCGGGGCACGCGTTTCGGCTCGTCGGCGTCCAACCGTTCGGCT
>CAZXJU010000235.1:0-3018 GCA_964641035.1 uncultured Halobacteriales archaeon
CCGCCGCGGCCTCCGCCGCCGCCTCCGCGTCGCTCTCCGTACGCCATCTAACCCTCGCCGATACGGTGGGGGTTCAAGAATCCTCGCATGCCGCCGGCGGCCCCCCGACCCCACGCCCAAACAGTTAACCAAATGGTTAAATGGGTGGGGTGGCCATGCGTGAGTTGTGCCGACGCCCGACTTGGACGCCGTCTTCGCGGCCCTGACGCATCCCATCCGCCGTGCCATGATCGAACAGCTGGCCGCCTCCGACGCCACCGTCGGCGAACTGGCCGCCCCACACGACGTGAGCGCCCCGGCGATCACCAAGCACGTCCGCGTCCTCAAGGACGCAGGCCTGCTTCTCGTAGAACCCGACGGACGGACCCGCCGATGCCGCCTCGCACCCCATCCCTTGGGTGACGCCGTCGGATGGATCACCAAACTCCGGCTCTACTGGCAGGACCGGTTCGATTCGCTTGACCAGATGCTACGCGCAAACCAAGACGTGGAGGAAACGAAATGACGAAAACGACGACCACAACCAAACAAGACCGCCTGGAGATCCGGCGGACGTTCGACGCAAGCCTCGAGGACGCCTGGGCGGCCTGGACCGACCCCGACCAAGTCGCAAAATGGTTCGCACCCGGCCCCATGAACGCACAAGTCCACCGCTACGAGGTACGCGAAGGCGGCGAGTTCGAGGTCGACATGGTCGACCCCGACGGCAACGTCCACAAGGCCGTCGGCACGTTCCGTACCATCCAGCCGAACAAGAAGATCGTCATGACCTGGCGATGGAAGGCCGAAGGCACGTGGGGCGTGGAGACGCTCGTGAGCGTGACGTTTGACGCCGCGGACGGCGGCACGGAGATCGTCCTTGTGCACGAGAAGCTTCCCGACACGGAAAGCGTCGAGAACCACACGCAAGGCTGGACCGGCTGCTTCGAGAAACTCGCCGACGCGCTCTGAGGCGCCGGCAACCCCTCTTCCCCTTTCCACTACCTCGTGACCCGGGCGTCGCGATCAGAGATACTCGTCGATCCGTTCCTCGAACTCCGGGAAATACCGCGAGATCACGCGCACATCGAACCGGCCGAGGATCGACTCCTTCGGCTCCCGGTCCAGCAAGAACCGGAACGCCGCCTCGACGAACGCCTCGCCCTCTGCCGTGCCGCCCAGGCGCCCAATCGCATCGTCCTCGTCCGTCACCTCATGCGTGGTGGCGCCTCCGCCCTCGTGCACCGTCACCCGGAACGAGGACGCACCCGTCCGTTCCACCTCGATCTTGGCCATGGCTGGCGCATGGGCCAACCCCGCATGGGTGTTTCGGCGCGACCTTCATCAGCCCGGTTCCGGTTGTCGACATCGATGACGCCGACGACGGACACCGTAGCGTTCGCGGACCTCGAGACCGCCAAGGGCGCGTTCTTCCACATCTACCACACGACGTCGCGCACCCAGACGGGCACCATGACCGTCGCCCCGGGCCGTGAGGCCGGCCCCGCGGAAGTCCACGACGACTCCGACCAGATCTTCCTGTTCTTGGAAGGCGAAGCCCTCGTCCGCGTCTGGGAAGAAGGTGAGGCCGCCGACCCGACCGAGAGACGTCTCGGCACCGGCGACGTCGCCGTCGTCCCGGCCGGCCTCCGTCACTGGGTCAAGAGCGTCGGCGACGAACCATTGTTCTTCTTCACCGTGTACGGTCCGCCCGCGTACTGAATTATCGCCACGGTCCGTTGGATGTCTCCTCCGGCGACGCCCACTCGATCGTCGTTTCCTCGTCGGTCTGGCGGGACTCGATCTCTGCGGGCCGTCCTACCTGGACGTCGGCGGCCTGTTCGTCCCACGGGTCGCGCTGCGCGTCCTCCCGCTGCTGCTTCCGCTTCGCGCTGCGGCGCAGCCACGTAAGGATCAACCCGATCACCGACGCGAACCCGGCGGCCAGCGCCACCAAGGATTGCGGTTCGTTCGGCAACCCAAGCGACACCGTGTCCAGATCGAGTCCGCCGGCGGCCGCGACACGGAAGACGAGATCCGGGTCGAGCCACAAGGCCGCGCCGACCGCGATGCCGCCCCACAACAGGATCATCGACGACAACCACCCGATGATCGAGCCGGTCGTCTCCTCCGGATCATGATACCGGCGTCGGGACGCCCGGAAGGAGAAGATGGCGCCGATTGCCAGCGCCGCCAACACCGTGACGACCTCGTTGGCCAGGATATAGTCCCACGCGGGGCTCGCATACGCTTCGTTGAGGGAGGCCGCCGTCCGGGCGACGCCGCTGTCCGGTTGGCGGTACTCGAAGGCCAGCCACATGAACCCGGCGTGGAAGATCACCATGCCGATGGTCGACAGCACGACGAACCGCCCCAGCTTCATCTTGGCCAGCCCGGCGGGGATGTTCACCAAGACGCGCGTCAGCGGGATGACGCGCAGGAACAGGACGAGGCTCTGTCCGACCGGCTTCTCGAACGCGCGCTCCAACCGCTCGCGTCTGCGGCGGCTCATCATGAACAGGCGAGGATGGTTCTCGATGAGGCGTCTCCCGCCCCCGCGTGCGATGCCGTACAGGAGCAGGCTTCCCAGCACGGCCGCCGCGGTGGCAAGCGCGACCAGGAAGACGAGGTCGCCCCACGTGTCCGCGTACGTGGCGACGGCCATGATCATGATGATCTCGCCGGGCAGGACCGGCATCAGCATCGCGCCGTCCAATACGAGCAGGATGAAGATCGCGATGAGCCCGTATTGGGCGATGAACTCGAGGGTCGGTCCGAGCAGGTCGAAGACCATGGGGCTGCCAATCCATCGACGCCGGGAGTCTTTAGATTATTGGGACGGACATCGCGCGGCGGGCGCGCTGCACGCGTCGGCCGTCCCCGCCGGTCTTGACGGCGGCCGCGGATGCCGGCAGCGACCCCGGCGGACGCCGGCACGGAATCCGCTCGGCGCGGGGACACGTCCTTGGCCGACCCTCTAGGGCACCGATACCCGCCCAGAGCCCCGAAAACCGTACAATTGAGGGTGTCGCCTTATGT
>CAZXJU010000236.1:0-3012 GCA_964641035.1 uncultured Halobacteriales archaeon
CGAGCGCGTCCCTTATGTAGCCGTTTCGTTGTCTCGCCGCTGCGACCGGCTCCGAGGCACACGGATCGTCCGTGTGAAGGATACGTCGCAAACAGCAACAATAGGGCTCGTGGTCTAGTTGGTTATGACGGCTCCTTCACACGGAGCAGGTCCCCAGTTCGAATCTGGGCGAGCCCATTCCCCCGTCCCCGCCTTCCGCATCCTATAACCGAGAGAGCCGCCTTCGGCCACGCGACACACCATGGTCGTCGAGGAGGTCATCCGGGACGTCGCCATCATCCTGGCGATCTCCGTCGGCGCGCTCCTCCTGTTCCACCGGCTCCGACTCCCGTCCCTGGTCGGCTTCATCCTGGCCGGCATCCTGATGGGGCCGCACGGCCTGGGGCTCGTGCCGGCGACGGAAGAGGTCCAGGTGCTCGCCGAGGTCGGCGTCATCCTGCTGCTGTTCGCCATCGGGCTCGAGTTCAGCTTCAAGAGCGTCACCGCCGCCCGCGGCCCGTCCGTGGCCACCGGGCTCTGGCAGATCCTCGTCACCGTCGGCCTGGCCGCCATCGTCGCCCGCTGGTACGGCCTCCAAGCCGGCCCCGCCGTCTTCATCGGGTTCCTCGTGGCGCTCTCCAGCACCGCCGTCGTACTCAAACTATTGAGCGACCGCGGAGAGACCGACACACCCCATGGGCGCACCGCCGTCATCATCCTCATCCTCCAAGACCTGGCCATCGTGCCCATGATGCTGTTCGTGCCGGTGTTGGCCGGCGCCGCGGCCGACCCCGTACGCGACCTCCTCATCCTCGTCGCCAAGACCGCCGTCCTCATCGCCGGCGTCTACGTCTCGGCCCGCTGGATCGTGCCCAAGCTGCTGTTCGAGGTCGCACGGACCCGCAGCCGCGAACTCTTCCTCCTCGTCGTCGTCGCCTTGGCGCTCGGCGTCGCATGGCTCACGTCGCTGGCCGGCCTCAGCCTCGCCCTCGGCGCCTTCCTCGCCGGCCTCGTCCTCGGCCAGTCCGAATACGGCCGGGACGCGCTCGCGCGTGTCGCGCCGCTGCGCGACGTCTTCGCCTCCTTCTTCTTCGTCTCGATCGGCATGCTGTTCGACGTCGGATACGTCGTCGAGCAGGCCGTCTTGGTCTTCGCCGTCGTCGGCGGCGTCGTCGCCGTCAAGGTCATCATCACGGCGCTCGGCGTCCTCATCGTCGGCTTCAGCGCCCGGACCGCCGTCCTCGCCGGGTTCTCCCTGGGCCAGGTCGGCGAGTTCGCGTTCATCCTCAGCGTCGAAGGCCTGGCCGTCGGCCTCATCACGCTGGCCGACTACCAGCTCTTCGTCGCGACCGCCGTGATCACGATGGCGATCACGCCGCTTCTGATGGCCGTGGCGCGTCCGCTGGCCTCGGCCACGCGCCGGCTGCCGTGGTCGGGCCTGGCCGGCGCCCGGCGCGACGCACGGTTGGAGGAAGACAAAGGGATCCCGCGGCGTGACCACCTCATCGTCGTCGGCTACGGGATCAACGGCCGTCACGTCGCGCAGACGGCGCGGCGTGCCGAGATTCCGTACGTCATCTTGGAGACGAACCCGGAATCGGTCCGCAGCGCCCGCGACGACGGGGAGCCGATCGTGTGGGGCGACGCGACGCACGAAGCCGTCTTGGAACACGTGGGCGTCGACAAGGCCCGGCTGCTGGTCGTCGCGATCTCCGACGCGGCGGCCACGCGCGGCGCCGTCGAGACGGCACACCGCGTGAACCCGGAGCTGGACATCATCGCGCGGGCCCGCTTCTTCGTCGAGATCGAACCCTTGTCCGAGCTGGGCGCCACCGAGGTCGTCAGCCAGGAGTTCGAGACGAGCGTGGAGCTTGTGGCGCGCGTGCTGCAACGGTTCCTCGTGCCGCAGGCCGACGTCGACCGGTTCATCAGCCGGATCCGCGAGGACGGGTACCGGATGCTCCGCGACCCGGGCACGGAACGCCGGTTCGACCTGAAGCGGGCGCTCGCCGACGTCGACGTGCGCGTCGTGCGCATCGGGCCGAAGTCCCCGTTCGTCGACCGGACGCTCCAAGAGGCGGCGCTGCGTCGAGCGTACGGCGTGACGGTGCTCGCGGTGCGCCACAGCGGGCAGACCACGACGAACCCGACCGGGGAAGAGACGCTGCACGCCGACGACGTACTGCTTTTGATCGGCAAGCCGGCTGCGTTGGACGCGGCGCAGAAGGCGTTGGCGCCGGAAGACGAGGCGGACTAGGCTTTCGGGATCTCGACGACGCCGCGGTATTCGGCACGACGGCTGGGGACCTCCATTACGGAGGTTCGGTGTCGGCTTCCGTTGCGCGCCCCGTGGATCCGCGCCGCCATCGCACGGAAGGATTCGAGGCGCCTGCGGGCGTCCGTGAGGCGGGCCACGAGGTCACCCGGCCGCGCCGAGCCAGAGTCCGCGTCTCGGCCGTCGGGCCCGTCGGGATCGACGTAGTCGGCGTCGGCACGTAGGAACGACAGGACGCGCGTGGCCAGCGACCCGGAGAACGCCTCCTCATCGCCTTCCAGGCCGGGCGGCTCCGTGGCGTCCGGGTCGAACATCGTGGTCTCCCACGGGTCCGCTTCGTCGGTTCCGAATTCGTGGCCCCCGAGACCTTCCGGAAGGTGGAGGTCGTCGGCCGGTTGCGTGGACGCTTGTGTTTCCTCGATGTCTTCGACCGGCGGTGGCGCCTGCTCGTCGGCCGGCGGCCGCTCTTCCGGAGCCTCGTCCTCGACCTCGTCCAGAACGGTGATCGACACCACGTCGCCCAAGTCTTCGTCGCGGACCATGTGACCCTTCGAAGGGCCGGACGCTGCGAACTCTTCTATAATGCTCCAGGTAGGGACGGAGGGCCACTTCGCACCGCGTCCCAATCCCGAGAACCAACCAAACGATTCCAAAGCGGCGTCGACGCCGACGGCCGTTTGCGCAAGCCGTTCGAAACGGACCAGATCCGCGACGTCATCGAGCAGTTCACCGGCCGTGGCCCCATCGAGGCGGCCTAG
>CAZXJU010000237.1:0-1705 GCA_964641035.1 uncultured Halobacteriales archaeon
ACGGCGCCGGCGATGAACACGACCATGCTGGCCAGCTGGAGCCACCAACCGGCCGACGGACGGGACTTCGCCGTGACCTCCCAGACCTGGGTCTCCCCCTGGACCTGGACTTGTTGCGGTTCGTCCGTCCGCCACGTCTTCCAGAACCCGACCTCGAGGTCGCCCGTATCATACGACGCGCCTTCGGCGAACTTGTAGTCCGGGTCGGCCAGGATCACATCCACGTCCTGTTGCGCGGCGCCACCGATCGTCGTGGCGAAATAAAGAAGCGTGAAGGCACCCAGCACAAGGAACACGATGCCGATTCGGTGCAACGTGGCCTCATGATCATTGCGCTTGTTCAGCCAATAGAACAGCAGGACGCACCCGAAGGCCAAAAGGGTCGTGCCTTGCAGAAGAAAGATCCCCAGCATCTTCGTCCCGATGCGCCCCGCGTGATCATCGTAGGAGGGTTCGCCGGCCGCCTCGACCCGTTGTTCCAAGAACGACGGGTTGGCCGACGTATCGACACTGAACATCTTCATGTCCAGGTCCAGCTCGTACTGCAACAACGGAGTGCCTTTGCCTTCCGGCTGGCTAGGGTCGTGATCCCACGTATCCACGAGAATCTCGACACCGTACCACCCGGTGAAGAAGCTCAACAGGAGGAAAAAGCCGGCGATTCCGAGTGCGAACGACGGCGCCCGCGCCAAGAACGTCTCCGCCCCGAGGCCGTCCGGCTCCTCCATCGGCCGCGCCAAACCCCGACCGCCTAATAAATCGTGCCGTGACGCCGTCAACGGGTCTGACGCCGGGCGACCAAGAGGCCGGCGGTGGCAAACGCCGCCAGCACGAACCATGCCGGTCCCGCCGGGCTGTCGCCACCGAGGAACCCATCATCGTCGTCCGGCGTCGTCGTGTTCGACGGCGGCGTCGGCGGCAGGACTTCCTCGAGCACCGCATTGAAACACTCGGACGGCGCGTCGTATTCGCCGCGTTCGCACATCATGACGGCGCGCGGGATCGTCTGGACACCGCCCGGATCGAGCGCCGGGTTCCACCAATCCCAAATGGCCGGGTTGGAGTGGCCGAGGGTGCTGTTGCATTGGACGTGGACGCAGTCGTCGAACCCGTCGCCGTCGGGGACCATGACGGTCGCTTGGAACGCGACACCTGGGGTGGCGTCCGCCGCCGGGGCACGCCACGAGACCTGCCAGGACCGCTGCTGCGATCCTTCGTACGTCATGGTCGCCTCGCCGCGGAACCGCGACTCGTTGGAGAGGCTGTTGCCGTAGCGGCACGTCTGGCTCGGGTCGTGGGGACACTGGTAATGCAAGGAGGAGTTGCGCGAACCGTAATGCGTGTAGTTGCCTTCGGCGATCCGGACGGAATTGTCGCCGGGCAACGTGCTCAACTCGCCGGCCGACGCGTTGAGGTTGAAGCCGCCGCTGCTGTAATCCCCGTAGCCGGCGGGCCGTGCCGAGTCGCGGCGTTCCGGATCGTCATACCCGTTCTTGAAGACGATCGAGATCTCGACCAGGTAGAGCCGCCCGGGGTCATACTCCCAAAGATTCCGGTCGCCGTTGACCACGACCTTGCCGGCGATCCGGTCGGTCACCGGCAGCTCCTCGTCCACCGACCGCTGCATGTCGCTCAGCTGGCCGTGGCAGCCGCTGCAGAACCGCGGTTTGACCTTGCAGTATTCGAAGCCTTCCGCGCACTCCCG